>CAZFPV010000007.1:9689-20028 GCA_964521155.1 uncultured Desulfobulbus sp.
GATCCCACACCTTTCACCTCGGCAGTGACCGGTGCAACGCACACGAACCACGCCACCAGCAGAACGACCAAGGGGATTGCGGAGGCGCCGCGGCGCTTGCGAATCCCCTTTTTCTTTGGGGCTCGCGTTTGGGAGCACATCAAGACCGTTGCCGATGTCCCGGCAACAGGGGCATGTCTGACTGGAGGACGCGAATGTCAGCGACAATAAAGATTGACAGCGTGGAAAGGATGTGGAATCGGAAGCGCTGCTCTGCTATACAGCAGGGCAGAGAGATTTGGCGGAAGTGCATGGGAATCGAACCCACCTGCCGGGCTATTCACCCGGCACACCGGATTTGAAGTCCGGGAGAGCCACCAGTGCCCTTTCCACTTCCGCAACGCTTTCCTATCTAATTGGTATTGACCTAAAAAACAACTTTATTATATAGTTGCACAACCAACCGCACCAGACCAAGGTCAGCCGCGCGAGGCATTCAACCCCCGAACAACACAATGGATTGCGAACAACTTATTCGTCTCATCAAAGACTGGTATCTTCGGGTCAAGCAGGAAACCATGGCGCCTGCTCGCATGATGCAATTTGTGGATCAGCACGTCAAGAACTGCCCGATCTGCAAAAACGACCTCATCCTGCCTGAGGAAGTGGAAAAAATCAGGGAATTCGTCCTGCCGGAGTCCAAGCTCCCCAAGGCGGTTCGCTCGCCTGATGACAGCTTCACCCCCGAGATCTCCCCCGATGAGGGCGAGGAGTTCGACGAAGAAACCGATGACTTCGTCGACGAGGACAGCGAGGAGGATCTGGAAGTAGACGCCGATCTGGATGAGGACGACATTATCTGATCCAAGGTCCCTGACCCATCGCGCCGCCACGGCGCACCCGTCTCCGTACACGCAAAAACCGGTTGATCGGCGGCCCGATCAACCGGTTTTCTTTTTTTAATCCACCCTGTTTCAACCGGGCGGCGGATGCTCCCAAACGGATCAACCGTCCGGTCCCACGTCACCCTGGCCGGCGAGCCGCCGGGTTCAGAACAGTTCCAGCTTTTTCAGCCACTGCACGGCCACCAGATAGGATACGGCCAGCAGGACCACCCAGGCGATCATCAAAAATGTGCTCATCAGTGTCTCCTTGTGTTGTGTCAGGCCCCTGGGAACCAGGGACCTGAAAACGATAGTCTGTCAATACGCGGCCCGGTCCCCGGTATCCTCGATCCTGATCTTGCCCCGGTCCATCAACCACCAGACATAAACAATGTAGGCGAGGACAAAGGGGATGGCCAAGGCCACATAGGTCATGACCTGCAAGGTGTATGGGCTCGACGAAGCGTTGAAGATGGTCAGGCTGGACTGCAGGTCCACCTTGGACGGATAAAAGGCGGTATTGTTGTAGGCCGGCAGCAGCAGCACGGTCAGACCAACCAGGACCGTGCCCAGGCCACTGAACCAGATGCCCGCCGTGGTCGTGGTCTTGGCGGTTTTCCACACCCCGGTGATCACCAGGGCCAGACCGGCGGCCAGCAGCAGAATCAGCCAGGGGTTGGCCACCAGGTTCTGCAGGTACTTGAAGCTGACAATGGCCACTGTGCCCTTGTCATCGACAATGCCAAATCCCGGCATGAACAGCAGCGCGACCAGGACGATCAGCAGACATGGCAGGGAAAACAGAAAATTCTGCCAGCAGGCCGCGCGAAGCCGGGTTTCCATCTCCGGCGCCTCGCCCATGTCGATATTGTTGAGCAGGTACATGGAGCCCAGGGTTCTGGCGTTGAACGCCAGGAACAACCCCATGGCGATATTGAACACGCTTGAGAACGAAGGGCTGAGCGCCGCCTCAAGACCCCGCAGGGGTGTGGTCCAGGTGACGAAGTTGTTGCCGTCCAGCTTGAAGCTGGAACCGGTGAAAAAGGTGCCCACCGCCGCGCCGATCAGGAGAATGCCGATGAAGCCGTTGACAAAGAGAAAGCCTTCGTACACCAGGCTGCCGAGGATGTTCCACGGCTTCTTGCGGTATTCGTAGCTGACCGCCTGGATTATAAAGGTGAACAGGATTAGGATCCACACCCAGTAGGCACCGCCAAACGAGGTGGAGTAGAATTTCGGGAACGAGGCGAACAGCGCCCCGCCAAACAGGACCAGGGTGGTAAAGGTCAGTTCCCATTTGCGGCCAAGCGAGTTGATCACCAAGTCCTTCTCGGTGCTGGTCTTGGCCACCTGCCAGAGCAGGCTCTGCCCGCCCTGAACAAAAGTGAGAAACAAGAACAGCGAGCCCACCACCGAACAGAGCAGCCACCAGAGATGCTGCAGGGTGCTGTAATCAAGATTCGATATCATGTCAGTTTTCCTCCGGTCCAATACTGATCTGTTTCGTCATGATGCTGAGCTCGGCAATGAGCAGCAGGGTGAACAGGACAAGGAACATGAAGAAGGTGGTCTGTACCGTGCCCGTGGTCAGGTTGGTGCGGGCCACGGTCACGGGGAGCAGATCCTGGATGGCCCAGGGCTGCCGGCCCACCTCCGCCACGACCCAGCCGGCCTGAGAGGCGATCATGCCCAGGAGGTAGGTGATGGTGCCGAACCCGAGCAGCCAGCGTTTGTCCTGCAGAGTACCCTTCATCGAGAAGTAGAGGTAGCCGATGAAGATCAGCGGGAACAGGGTGCCCAGGGCCACCATGACGTGGAAGGAATAGAAGGAGAGCGCCACTGGCGGCACAGCCTCCTCGGGCTTGTTCAGGTAGCCGTAACCGAGAAATTCCATGTTTTCGTTGAACGCCGCCAGATGGACGTCAGCCGCGGCCTTGTCGCCGGCCTTCTTCGCCTGACGATAACTGTCGAGGCTGGCGACTGCCTTCTTGCCCCGTTCCATCTTCTGCGCCGAACCGAGGATGTTCTGCTCGGGATTGCCGTACACCAGATCCTTCATGCCCGGGACAAAGGAGCCAAACGAGCGGTTGGCCATCAGGGAAAGCAGGCCGGGGATCTGGATGCTCGGGCCAACAAAAGCCTCCTGGTTGTCGAAGACCTTTTTCTCCGGGTTGATGATGCCGACGACGGCCAGGCCGGCGTTCTTCTCGCCCGTATACAAGCCCTCGAAGGCAGCCAGTTTCATCGGCTGCACCTGGGCGATTTCATAGGCAGACTCGTCACCGTTGAAGATGGTGAATACCGAAGCAAAGATGCCCAAGGTGGCCGCCACCACGATGGACCGCTTGGCCATGACCACGTGCCGGCCGCGCAGCAGATACCAGGACGAGATCGAGATAACGAACAGGGCGGCCATCAGCATCGAGGAGCTGGTGGCGTGGGTGAATTTGTTTATTGCGTAGGGCGACAGGGCGACCTCGAAAAAGTTCTGCATCTCGAAGCGGGCGGTGTCCGGGTTGAAGGCCTGGCCGACCGGATACTGCATCCAGGCGTTGGCGACCAGGATCCACACCGCCGAGAGATTGGAACCCACGGCCACCATCCAGGTGGAAAAAAGGTGAAACCCTTTGGAAACCCTGTTCCAGCCGAAAAACATGACCGCGAAGAAGGTTGCCTCGAGAAAGAAGGCGACGATGCCCTCGATCGCCAGCGGCGCACCAAAGATGTCGCCGACCATCCACGAGTAGTTGGACCAGTTGGTGCCGAACTCGAACTCCATGATGATGCCGGTGGCCACGCCAATGGCGAAGTTGATGCCGAAGAGCTTCATCCAGAACTTGGTCAGCCGTTTCCATTGTTCGTCGCCGGTCTTCACGTAGATGGTGTGAAAAAAGGCGATGATCCAGGTTATGCCCAGCGTCAGCGGGACAAAAAGCCAGTGGTACATGGCGGTCAGCGCGAATTGCGCCCTCGCCCAATTGACCATGCCAAGGTCTACGTTTTCGATCATACTTACTCTCCTTTGCCTGGGTTGCTGGAATGGCGCTGCGATTGCGTCAGTTGTTCGATCACGTACTCGGCGCGTTGCCGGTCATCCGTGAAGGTGGTGGCGAGAAAATCGGGGAAGAAAAAGGCCTTCAGAACAGCAAACATGACAAAGAGCTTGATGAAGATGATCTTCCACAGGGTGCGGCCCACGGTCATCTGACGAAAGCCGTCGCGATAGAACCGGTACACCCGCGCCAGCAGTCCCTGGGCCGCGCCGTTCCTGTTGTCCATGGCCTTGCTCATCGGGCCGCCGACTCCTGGGCCGCGGTGGCCTCCCCCTGTTCACTGCCGTTGCCGGACAATGGGGTATACAACGGGATGCAGGATTCGGCGCCGATCAGCTGATCGAAACTGACTGCGCGCAGGGTGTCGCGCAACTGGTCCCGGGCCTCGCCCCAGATGCGATGGACGGCGCAGCTGTAGCTCGATTTGCAACTGTTGGGCCGGGCGATGCAGTCGTTGAGGTAGATCTCGCCGATAATGGTCTCCACCACCCCCAGCAGGTTGATGGCGGCCGGTTCCTGCTGAAGGACAAAGCCGCCGCGCGCGCCCTGGCGAATTTCGATAAAGCCGGCGCGGGCCAGGTTCTGGGCGATCTTGGCGAGAAAATGAAAGGGGATGTCGGCGCGCTCGGATATTTCCTGCCGGCTGACCAGGGCGCCCTGGCCCTGCTGGCACAAATATATCATACAGCGAACCGCGTATTCAGCTTCCCTGGTTATTCGCATGGTCTCTGCCCATGTATAAAATAAGATAAATTAAGTCTCATATATTTTATATGAGCAACCCTGTCAATCGAAAACTGCCGCCTGGCGGGATGTCCGGCTAGGCCCCGGTTGACGGGTGGAGGCGGTTTGGCGGCGTGATCAGGCGGTCTGTACGCCCCCCTCCTTTTTCAGGATTCGTTCCCTGGTCATGCCCATCTCCATCATGTCCTTGAGGTAGCTGTCCGCCTGGTCCAGATAGAAAGACAGCGCCTTGGCAAAATTCTTGCCGACCAGGCCGTCGACGAACAGCTGGCTGATGATCTTCTGCCGTTTGAGCACCAGCTGCGAGCGATAGAAAATGAGCCATTCCTCGTTGGACATGGCGGTGATGAGTTGCAGCAAAGCCTTTCTCGCTCTGGGTTTATACATCCAGATGTACATAAGGTCCAGCGCGTTGACGATCAGCACCCGCTTCAACTCCCTGGACTCCTCACGCAACGCGGCCATCAGCGTCTTGGGCGACTGCAGCAAGTCCAGCACGTCCTCTTCGGGCAGGAGCACATCCAGGCGGGCGAAGACCGCGAACAGCTGGGAGATCTTTTCGTGGTAGTCGGAGAGCCGGATGCGAACATTGTTCTGCCGGTCAGCGAGCCCTTCGATGATGCCGGCAACGCAGTCGGAGGCGAACTTGGAGATCACCGCCGCCCACTTTTGCAGCGCCAGTTCCACCCCGGGGACCATGGCCAGGTGCATCATCCAGCCGATGCCGCCGCTGAAGAGGATGGCCAGGGGAATGGACAGGATGGAGCGGAAGAAATTGCCGATGGCCGCGCTCCGGGGCAGGCCGCGGAGGATGTTGTGGGCGGAGATGTAGAGCCCGTTGGCCAGCCCCATGACCGAATAAAGCAGCACCGGGTCGGTGGCGATGGTGACCCCGAACTGTTCCTGCAACAAGAGCGTCTTCACCAGATAGTCGAGCAGGGGCACGGAAAAGCCGGTGTAGAGGAGGGAATCGGCGATCCGGCTCCAGCTCAACAGGGAGTTCCAGGGCAGGAGCGGCGACCGCTTGAGGCCTCCGCCGCCGAGGATGGACTGGATGATGTTGCGCACCCCTGTGATGCCAAACCAGATGAAAGCCCCCAGGTAGGCCAGCACCCACCAGTCCTTGGTGAGACTGAAGGTAAGAAAGGCGGGGATGAAGCCCAGCACCACTTTGAGAATATTGCGCAGATGGCTGTTGAGATAACGCAGGGGCTGCCGGATCCGCTCCCGTTTCCGCCTCCGGGCTGGATCGATGTCGATGCGGGGCGCGCGGCGGATGCCGCCCAGGGTGGCGATATTGCCATCGACGCCCGGGTGGATCTCGAACCGGTCGAGGCTCCAGTCCCGCCATCCGACGTTGCCGCCGGCGAGCAGGCCGAAGCATCCGGCGAACACCCGACCGAACCAGGTGAGCGGCCGGCGGATACGCACATGATGGTGGCTGATCATCCTGGCGGTCACCGGAATGAGTCTGCGCTGCACAATCTGGTGGCTGTGCAGCACCTCGCGGCAGGCCCGGGGCGGCAGGGTGTCGAGCACCACCAGGCCCATGCCGTGCTGGAACTGGGACTGTCCCGTGGAACCGGAGCCGATGCGGGAACCAAGATAGCGCTTGTTGTACCAGCTATGGAACGAGCCCAGGTCAAGCAAGATTTCCATCAGCGCGGCCTTGCGCTCATCCATCGCAGCCAGTTCCGTTTCGAGGGCCGACTGGACCTCAGCCGCTGCCGATCTGGCCCGCGACTCGGCCAGGTTTTTCTCCACGATCAACCGGCCTCGCTCATACTCCCAGATGATCTCGCGGATGGCCCGTTTCAGGGTGATGACGTTGTCCTCGTTTAGGGCCTTCTGCAGCATGTTGATCAGCTGGTAGTTCCGGGCCGGGCTGGTGAGGTCCACCGCCTCGCCGGCAAAGGCGCCGCCGCGTTCCGCCGCCTGGGCGGTCATGCCGTGGGCCGAATCCTTGAGGTTGAAGGCCTCAATATGGGTGATCCGTCCCCGGCAGACATGGAGCAGTTCCAGGGTGTCCTGGATGGTGAGGTTGCTCAGGTTGAGGGTGAAGCGGGAACCAGAATGCATGACCGCGAGCCGGCCGAGGAGATCGGTCGGGGAAAGGCCGAGCAGCGGCGGCATGCCCTCTTCATGCGGTACAGTGGGGTCATGCAGTTCCGGGTTGCAGCGGGGGTGGAGAAAACGACTGATGAGCAGCTCAATGGCGAGGCGATCCATTTTGCCGGCACAGGCCAGCAGCAGGGCGTCCCGCTCACCGCCGCCCTGGGGGTGCTGCTGGCGGATGCGCTCCATCTCCGCCTCCAGCAGCATCCGGTACCCGCCCTGGATGAAGGTGGCGAGATGCAGCAGCGACGGCTGTCCCATGCCGACGAAGCGGCTGAAGGCGCCCTCGTCCAGCGGTGCACTTGCCAGCCCCAGTTCTTCGTCCAGCACATGCCGATGTCGGGTGTTGAACTGTTCGAGGACCGCAAGGACATAGCGCTGCTGATAGAGGGAGACCTCCCGGCCCTCGGCCATAATCTCCCGCACTGACGGTTTTTCCAGGAACTGCAGCAGGCTGTGCTGATCGAAAAAGCCCTCCAGCTCCCAGAGAAAGCGGACGAACTTGCCGCGGAACCTGGCGGACAGCTCGATGCCGATGCGGACATGGATGTCGAGAATGGCCCCGGCTTCAAGCAGTTCCTCGACCACCTCCTTTTCGACATGGTTGTAATAGACCACGGTGATTTTACGGATGCCCTTGATCCAGGCGTCCATCAGCAGGTGGGTGGGCGATTTCCTCCCCTTGGTGTTGGCATCGTGGACATGGTCGTCAAAGGCATACTGGTTCCACTCCTCTGGCATCTCGAGCAGGTGGTACTTGCCCAGTTCCGCCCGCACCCTCCGCGGCTTGCCGGAAAAGACCATGCGGAAATCGTGGGCCAGCTGCAACTGCCGCAACTCATTGCCCTGGCTGCGGACCAGCTCCTTCATGATCTGCATCAGCACCCGGGCGGTATTCTTGTGGTAGAAACTGGTGGAGGTGCTGAACACCTCGTCGCGGAGGCTGCGTAGGGCCGCAATGCGGTCGCCGGCCAGCCCCGCTTCCAGTGATCCCAGCAGGGCGACGATGGCGTAGGCGATCCGCAGGCCGCTGGGCGCGGCCATCTCCTTGATGCCATGCGGATGCATGTAGGGCGCCATGAGCGTACTCAGGGACCGCGGCCGCGACCCGCGTTTGAGCACGTCATTGACGATGTTGAGCAGCTTGTGGTCGTTGGCGTCAAAAAACAGCCTGGACGGCGACTTCTTCATGACTCACTATTCCTGTCCCGCGCCTGCCCCAACCTGGGCCGGCCCTGCCCGGAGGATCGGGCGGCAATCCAAAAAGACGTGGAGGCCTTGCCGTGCCTGCGCTATCAAGCATTTCCATAGACGATCCAAGTTGTCTATCAAATTCGGCAGACCTCGGGTGCATGGACCGGCAGGAAGGGCGGCGGCGGGAGCCCTTCCAGAGGCCTTTGCGGCACAACGGTTCCATACCGGATCCTTACCACCCGCCCCTTGCAATCCCGGAACGCTTGGCGTACAAAAACAGCAGCGTACAGCTGCATATCGCAATCAACTCCACTCGCGCCCCACCATGCGGCCAGCCGGCAAACCCGAGCTTCCCATGCCGCGATGGTCGCGCTGGATGCAAAGCCTATGAACGAACCCGCCCAGACCTCTGCCTCTCCGATCCGGCGCCTGCTCGGCACGACCTGGCGCCGGGTCCTCCTCTCCCTGATTCTCTTCGCCGCCCTGACCATCGCGGCCCTGCCCTTTGCCCTCAAGGCCGCGCTCACCCGTTGGCTGGTGCATAACGGGGCGGAACAGGCCCAGATCGAACGTTTTTCGATCAATCCCTTCACGGGTACGGTTGCCCTGCAGGGCCTGCGGGTCCACCAGGGCGGCAAAGAGGTGCTCACCGACTCCCGCTTCGAGCTCGACCTCGGCCTGACCGACCTGTTCAAGCGAAGCATCCATGTACAACGGGCCGTCTATGATAAGATGAGCCTTGATCTCGAGCAGTTGTCCGATGGCCGCTGGCGGCTGACCTCCTACACCCTCAATCCGGCCGCCGCGGCTGACCCGGCCAGGGCGTCCAGCAGCGGTTCGCTCTGGCATTTCCTTGCCAGCGAGGTACTCCTGACCGACTGCCTCGTACACCTGAAGACCCCGGAGATGCAACTCAAACTGACCATCGAGCGGGCGGAACTGCACAAGTTCACCACCCGCCCGGATGGTGAGCAGGGCACGTTCCGGTTCAAGGGATCGATCAACGATGCCCCGGTGGAAATGACGCTCGACACCCTGGCCGTCCGCCCCCACCTGCGTCTAAACGGCTCCGTCAAGGCCACGGGGTTCGCGCTCAAGCATCTGGAAAAGCGCCTGATCAAGGCCCTGCCCGCGTTTTCCGGGATCGCCTCCATTGAGGGCGGGGTGCAGTTCAGCCTGCCCGCGCCCGACGCCATGGAGGCCGCCTTTGACGGTCGCGCGACCCTGGCCGACGGTCACCTCGGCAATGCCTCGTTCAGCTTCAGGGACAAGGGGCTCGACTGGCAGGGGAAGGTCGCCTTCAGTGGCAAGGGTTCGGGTGGAACCGTCGCGGCCGAGGGCGGCCTGCGGGGCGAGGGGCTGACGGTTGATCTCCCTGTAACCGGCCTCTTCGTCAGGGGGGAAACACTGGCCCTGGAAGGACCGGTTCATCTCGTCCTTGGGGACATGATCAAGGTCACCAGCAGCGCCGGCTTGACCCTGGAGGGCGCCGAAATCGGGCTGCCGACGTCCTCTTCCTCCGCGGCCAGTACCCAGTCGCAGGGAGCAACCGTCCACGAGAGCGGCGTGAACCCGGCAGCTGACCAACACCTGGTTGTCAACGGTCACCGGAAGAGCAGCGGGTTGGCCTCCTCCCAGCAGGGGAGCGCACTGCACGCAACCCAGAAGAGCATCCAGATCGAGGGCAAGACGGAAACGACCATTGGCAAGAACACCCAGGCCGGCTTTGACGGCCTGGTTACGCTTGCCGGGCTTGACCTACGGATGCCCGGGCTGACGACCGCGGACAAGGAACTGCGTTGGAAGGGCAAGATCCGCTATGCTGATGCCGGACCGGGCACGGTCGATCTGGACGGCGCCCTCCACGGCCGCGAACTGTCGCTAACCCTGCCCGACGAGGGCATTCAGATGTCCCAGGGCGTACTGATCCTGGAACCACGAGTCAGCCTCACCCTGGGGGAAAAGCCGGGTCTCAAGGGCAAGGCGCGCATCCTCGCGGAAAAAACCGGCGTGACCGGAGGTGAAGGCAAGGAGACGCTTGCGGCCCTGGAAAAATTGACGGTTTCCGGCATCGAGGCCCCGGGCGGTTCGACCATCGCGGTCAAGCAGGTCACAGCCCAGAGCCTTGAGGCCAATCTCGACGGCGAGACGCCCATGACCCTGCGCCTGCCGGAACTCGACATCGACGCCCTGGCCTGCAAGGAGTGGTCGGCCTGCTCGGCCCAGAGCATCAAGGCAGGCGCCCTCCGTGCCAATGCCCGCCGCAACAGCGCCGAACTGGCCAGCCTTAAACTTCTTGCCATCGAGCGGCCGCAGATGGCCAAGGACGGACAGGTCACCGCCGCAAGCCTTCAGTTGGAGGGATTAGCC
>CAZFPV010000008.1:0-19241 GCA_964521155.1 uncultured Desulfobulbus sp.
CGACGAACACGTCGCCCGCGCCCATCTCGACCTGGAACGTCGCGCCGAAGGTCTCGAGCGTGCCGTCGGCGCGCTCGACCCAGTTCTCGCCCAGCGCGCCGCTTTCACCGCCCGCGACGCCTCCTTAACCAGGCTATGGAATTCCAGTTCGGTGAACAGGGTGCGCAGCCGGTCCTCGTCAGGCTCAACGATCCGATACTGGGCAAGGTCGCCGGGCACCGGCGCGGCATGATTGAGCCGCACCAGATCGCGCGAGAGAAAGGCCTCAGCGCGATGCTCGGCCAACTGCCGGGTGACCTTGGCCGGCTTCATGGTGGGAACAGCCTCGTAAACCGCCTCCAGCGTCCCGTATTCGCTGATCAGTTTTTGCGCGGACTTGGGTCCGATGCCGGAGACGCCGGGGATATTGTCGGAACTGTCGCCGGTAAGGGCGAAATAGTCGAGCAGCATGGCCGGCGGCAATCCGTATTTTGTTGTCACCGCGGCCTCATCCATGACCCGGTCGTTCATCGGGTCCCAAAGCGTGACCCGGTCGGAGACCAGTTGCAGCAGGTCCTTGTCGCCGGAGACGATCACCACCCGGCGCCCCTGCGCGACCATGCTGGTGCAGACCGAGGCGATCAGGTCGTCGGCCTCCTGGTCGTCCTGCTCAAGCGTGAGAATGCGGTGGGCGGCAACCACCTGGCGGATATAGGGTATCTGCGGCGCCAGGTCCTCGGGCATGGGCGGCCGGTTGGCCTTGTACTGGGAGTACATCTGGTGGCGGAAGACCGGCCCGCGGGTGTCGAAGGCCACGGCCAGGTATTGCGGGTCGCGTTCCTTGAGCAGACGCCTCAGAATGGACACAAAACCGAAAACCGCGTGGGTCGGCAATCCGGTGGAGGTGGACAGCGGCTTGATGGCGTGATAGGCGCGGTAGATGTACGCGCTGCCGTCGATCAGGTAGAGTTCGGGCACGGTCATGGCAACTCCTGGAAAATGGGACTGGCTCCGCACGGGGCGATTGTCCCTTGTAGTACACTGACAGGCGGCGGCGACCAACCACTTTTTAGCCGTCACGGCAAGGAAGCATGGCGCTTCCGTTGGGGCGGGCAACCCCATCGTGTTGTGGATTCTGCCCTGCGCCATAAAAAAACCCTGCCAACGGGGCAGGGTTGAAGGATGCTCGGCAGGCGGCGGGTTGGTCGCCCGCCGGCCGTTATGGAAGGTCGCGGTTCAGGCGTTGCCCACGCGGACCCAGGTGGCCTGGGGGCCCTTGTCACCCTCTTCCATGGCGAACAGCACCTCGTCGCCTTCGGTGATATCGCCCATGGAGATGTCACGCAGGGCGTTGGCATGGAAAAAGACATCAAGCTTATCGTCGGTGACGATAAAACCATAGGCCTCATCGGGAAAAATCTTGCGGACAATGCCGGTGATCTTGCCGTCGCCGGCCACGCCGCCCTGGAGCTTGGCCGACTTGTGGTTCTGCCGCTTTTTGACGATCTCCTTGAGCTGGCCGCCCAGCACATCGAAGGCCTCGACCAGCAGCGGGCGAACGCTCTCGCCCCACCGCTTGACGGCAACTGTGTCATTGGGAACAGTGGCCACCAGCCGGACTTCATATCCTCCTTCCTTGTATCCGGGCGTGGCTTCGATGGTCACTCGCAGGTGCAGCACCAGACTGGCGTAGTGACGGATAAGCTTCTCGCGCTCCTCATCGATCTTCTCCTGCCAGCTTTTGCGGATATCAAGATTCTTGGCCTCGATTTTCAGTTCCATAGACTTCCTCCACTGAGAAAAGAGCAAGCGGCCCCATGCCGCCGTCTGTCGGTCAAAGCATCGCACCCTTCCCACCACAAGAAAGGGAAACCGTCGCAGCATTCCTGCACGAGTCGAATGGGCCTTTTCGCTGGAAACGGGAAAGAAACGTTCAAGAAGTGATTGATTTTGGAAGGATACGGCTTAACCATGCTTTTATTATAGGCACGAATCCGCTGGAAAATCAAGGGGCAAGCGGGACAAATTCTTGCGGCGGCAAGACCTGGTCGGTAGAATGCGGCCATGAACAACTCTCAGCGCACCGGCATACTCCTGCTCAACCTCGGTGGCCCGCAACGGTTGGAAGATGTGCGGCCGTTCCTCGTCAACCTCTTCTCCGACCGCCAGATCATCCGGCTCGGGCCCGCCTTTCTCCAAACGACCATCGCCCGCATCATCGCCCATCGCCGGACCCCCAAAAGTATGGCCAATTACCGCCTGCTCGGCGGCGGCTCGCCCATCCTGGAAAAAACCGTGGAGCAGGCCCGGGCGCTGGAACATCTGCTGCGCGACCGCGGCGATTTCATGGCGCGGCCATGCATGCGCTACTGGCGCCCCGGCGCCGACGCGGCCCTAGGGGAGCTGGCCTTAGCCGGCGTGCGGGAGATCGTCGCCCTGCCGCTCTATCCACATTTCTCGATCGCCACCACCGGTTCGTCCCTGGCCGATCTGGAGCGGGCCAGCATCCGCCTCGGCCTGGACATCCCCATCCGGGAGATTCGTTCCTGGCCAGAGCAACCGGACTATATTCGCTGTCTTGCCGACCGTATCGCGGAGGGAGTGGATCGCATGCCCGAGGGACCGGTGGTCGTCGTCTACAGCGCCCACAGCCTGCCGGTGCGGTTCATCGAGGAAGGCGATCCCTACGTCGCCGAGCTGCACCAGACCATTGCCGCAGTGGAGCGACTGACCGAACGACCGGGGAGACTCTGCTACCAGAGCCGCAGCGGTCCGGTCAAGTGGCTTGGGCCGTCCACGCCCGAGGTGATCGAGGAGATCGCGGCCACGGGCGGCAAAAGCATTCTGATCGTACCGCTCTCCTTTGTCTCCGACCACGTCGAAACCCTGGTGGAGATCGACATCCAGTACCGGCAGCTGGCCGAATCCCGCGGTCTGCATTTCGCCTGCACACGCGCGCTCAACGCCGACCCGCGGTTTATCGCCGGCCTGGGCCAGCTGGTGCTCGACCGCCTCGACCAGGAGCACCCCGTGCTATGACTGCGACGTCACCGGGAAGCTGCGCATCCGCACATTCATCAGGATGCCGATGGCCAGCATGTTGGTCAGCAGGGATGAGCCGCCGTAACTGAAGAGCGGCAAGGGGACGCCGACCACGGGAAGAAAGCCCATGATCATGCACAGGTTGATCACCGCCTGCCAGAAAATGAGCGTGGTGCAGCCGAAGGCCAGCAGCGCCCCCAGCTTGTCCTTGGCCGACATGACCACGTTGATGCACCAGATGAGCAGGAAGAAGTAACAGCCGAGAAAAAATGCCGCCCCGGCAAACCCCCACTCCTCGCCCCAGACCGAAAATGCGAAGTCAGTATGCCGCTCCGGCAGAAAATGGAGATGGCCCTGGGTGCCCTCCATGAACCCCTTGCCAAACACCTTGCCGCTGCCAACGGCAATTTTCGACTGCATGATCTGATAGCCGTGGTTCATGGGATCGCCCTCGGGATTGAGGAAGGTCTCGATCCGTTTACGCTGGTAGTCCTTGAGCAGAAATTTCCAGCCGATGAAGATGCAGGTGATCCCGGCGCTGACAAGAATCCCCAGCGTTGCCCACCGCAGCCGGACAAACAGGGTCATGGACACAAAGATAAAGGCGCAGATCAGGGCCGTGCCCAGGTCGGGTTGGACCAGGATCAGGCCGAAGGGAACCAGAGTCAGGGCGATGGGCTTGATCAGGTCGCGCAGCCGGTAGCCGCCGGGCACGTCCATGCCGGCATAGCAGGAGGAGAGCACCAGGATCAGAATCAGCTTGGCCGGCTCCGAGGGCTGGAGGTTGAAAAAACCGAGGTTGATCCAGCGCTGCGCCCCGGCGATGGCCTTGACGAAAAAGAGGGTGTACAACAGCGCCAGCGCTATCAGCACATAAAACACATAGCCGGCCTTGGCGATGCGCGTATAGTCCTGGGTCATCAGCGCCAGGATCATCGCCAGCCCGACGCAGAAGAACAGCAGTTGTTTGTAGAAGATGGACGAAGCGCCCGTATCGGCGATGTAGGTTGAGCTGTAGAGGTTAGTCAGGGCCATCCCCGAAACCAGGATCAGCAGCAGAAGCATGACCCAGTCGAAATGCTGCAGCAGTCGTCGGTCGAATTGAAATATCATGGTCAGCGCGGTAGTTCTTCCTGTTGCGGGGTCTCTTCCCCGTGGTCCTCGGCATCCTCGTCCGCCGCCGCGTCCGTATCCTCGAGCATCTCCTGCGAAAGCACAACCTTGGCGGGCTTGCGCGCCTCCTTGGCCGCCGCTTCGCTCGCCTTGCCCTGATCGCTGAATTTGTCCTCGAAATATCGGTTGAGGATCTTGGCGGCGATGGGCGCCGAGGCGGAACCGCCATGCAGGCCATGCTCAACCAGCACGGTGACAACGATTTCCGGATTCGACGCCGGCGCGAAACAGGTGAACCAGGCGTGGTCCCGATATTCGTAGGGGATGTCCTTTTCCTTGAGGTGCTTGTACTGCGCCAGCCGCACCACCTGCGCCGTGCCTGTCTTGCCGCCGACGATGATGCCGTGGGCAGCGTCAACCTGAGCCTCCCGGCCGGTGCCGCGCTTACTGTTGACCGCCTCGACCATGCCCTCCCGGACCAGCTTGAAATTTTTCCCCTGTCCGGGAATTCGTTTCAGCACCTCCGGCGAGAAGGCATGGGCGGCCTGGCCGTCCGGGCCGAAGACCGTTTCGATGACCGATGGCCTGTACAGGGTGCCGCCGTTGGCGATAACCGAGGTCATGACCGCGATCTGCAGGGGGGTGGTCAGGTCGTAGCCCTGGCCGATGGCAATGGAAAGCGTCTCGCCCTCCTGCCAAGGCTGGCCGCGCTTGCTCTTCTTCCAGGCGGGGGTGGGAATGAGCCCGGGCTTCTCATGCTCCATCTCCACCCCGGTCAGTTCGCCCAGGCCGAACATTTTCGCGTAGCGGGCCAGCCGTTCGACCCCGAGCCGCAACCCCAGCTGGTAGAAATAGACGTCGCAGGATTCAGCCACCGCCCGCTTGAAGCTCACCGTGCCGTGGCCGCCCTTTTTCCAGCAGCGATAGACCCGGTTGCCAAATTTATATGAGCCGGGGCAGAATACGGTAGTATCAGGGTTGACGAGCCCCTCGGCCAGGCCGGCGAAAGCAGTCACGGTCTTGTAGGTGGACCCGGGCGGATACTGCCCCTGCACCACTTTGTTCACCAGCGGGTGCAGCGGATTGTCGAGATTGGCCTGCCAGGCCTTCTGGGAGATGCCGCCGACAAATTCTTCCAGTTTGAGGGTCGGGGCGCTGGCCAGCGCCAGCAGCCGGCCGGTGTTGGCCTCCATGGCCACCACGGCGCCGGCCCGGTTGTCCTTGGCCATCTCCTCCTCGGCGATCCTCTGCAGATCGATGTCGAGCGTCAGGTGAAGATCTTGTCCCGGCAAGGGCTCGACGCCCTTGAGGTTCTTCTGCTCAAAACCAAGCGCGTTGACCTCCATGTACTCGCGCCCCTTCTCCCCCCGCAAATCCTTCTCCCGCAACCGTTCCAACCCCATCTTGCCGACGAGGTCGCCGCCGCGGTACAGTTCTTTGTCCGCCTTGTCGAGTTCCTCCTTGCTGATCTCGCCAAGATAGCCGATCAGGTGCGAGGCCATGTTGCCCTGGTGATAGACCCGCAGCGGCACCACCTCGATCTTGATCTCGGGCAGGTACATGCGGTTGTTTTCGATCCGGGCCACCATGTCCCAGCTGATGTCCTCGGCCAGCCGGACGGGGATGTGGCCGGGCACGCCGACCATCTTGCGGATCTTCTCCAGCAGGGTGGAGGTATCCTGTCCAAGGATGCGGCTGAGCGTTTTGAGCCACTCGTCGTCGATTTTGTTGTTCTCGCGTGTCCAGATAACGTTGAACGAGGGCCGGTTGGTGACGATTTCCCGCCCGCGGCGATCATAAATGTTGCCCCGAGGAGCAGCGATTTCCTGGTACCGAACGCGGTTGGAATCGGCCAGCTCACTGTAATACTCGCCCTGCTGGATCTGCAGGAACCAGAGCCGGGTGACGATGACGGCAAAAAAGAAGATGATCAGCACCAGGGAATAGAGCGCTTTTTTCCGCAGGCCGCCCAGTTCGCTGTCGTCGCGCTGGGGCAGGATGGCCAGACCCGGATCCTTGCGCCGCTCGGCGTCGAGCAAGGGCTCCGGCCGCCGCCGGTTCTGTTTCCTGATATTTTTCATGTTGTTTGTGAACAGCTTGAACACGCCCACCGCCTTCGACCCCAGCGTTGGGATCTCACTCCTGCGGCCGGCGACGATTGTCGGCCCGGAGGCGCAACCTGTTCCAGGGAACAAGACTGCGTTGGGCGTTGCGCCTGACCAGTTCGAACAAGAGGAACAGCGGATAGGAAAATGCCATCACCAGTATGGCTCGGACCACCATCTTCCAGGTGGACCAGGCGATCAGTTCGCCAATGCCCAGCGCCTGGACCAGGAGGTGGACGCACCAGGAGATGACGAGAAAGCTCATGCCGATGAGCGGAATCTGGTACAGGGACTCATGCACCGGCAATTTGTCGGAGGCGAACCGGAGAAGGAAATAGCCGCTGAAGCAGAGGATGGAATACATGCCGAGCACGGTGCCGGAGAGTACATCCAGGGTGCAGCCCAGGGGCAGGAGGATGAGCAGACTGCGCACCAGATCCATACGGTAGGCCAGATAGCCCACCAGGATGTAGTAGAAATCCGGCGCCAGCAGCCAGACCGGGGTGGGCATGCAGAGGGTGGTCTGGACAATGACCAGAAGCACTCCCAGGATGATGAAGCTCAGGACCAGCACGTCAGCGGCTCCCGGGCTCAGGAAGGTAGACCAACGACGGCCCACAGGCCGGCAGGCCGGCCGCGAGCGTCAAAGAAGGGCTCACGGCTTTTTCTCCACCTGCTTCAGTTCGGAAAGATCCTGCTGTTCAATGACCAGCAGGTGTTCCAGGGTCTGGTAATTCACCGCCGGGGTCACCTCTATCTCATGGAACATGCCGCGCGGTTTCTTGATGACCTTGGAGACAACGCCAACGGGCAGGCCCGTGGGGAACACACCGCCGTAACCCGCGGTCACTACCTGTTCGCCCTCTTCGACCTCGATGGTCTTGAGAATGTATTCCAATTTGTACACCAGTTCACCGGTTCCCTTGAGCATGCCGCGGATTCTTGATTTCTGCAGCATGACGTCGATGGCGCTGGAGGGCGCGATGGCCAGCAGCACCTTGGCGTAGTTCGGTGAGGTGGTGAACACTTGGCCGACGACGCCCTCGGCGTTGACCACCGGGCTTCCCTTGGCCACACCCTTGGTGGAGCCCTGGTCAATGATCACCGAGCGAAACCAGACCGACGGATCCTTGCCGATCACCGTGGCGGCGATCACAGGCCGGTTGAGGCTGTTCTTTAATTCGAGCAGGCGGCGCAGGCTGGCGTTGGTGGCCAAGGCCTCGCGGCTGCGGTTGAGGGTGGCCTCGGTCTCCTGCAATTGCTTGAGCAGCCGCTTGTTTTCCTCGCGCACTTTGAGCACGTCCTGGAGGATGTCCAGATATTCGCTCTTGAAGTTACCTATGGAGGCGCCGCCTGCCGCGACCAGTTTCTGCACCGGGCCAACCGCCTCGATGACCAGTCGGTGCAGCGAGCCGAACTTCTGGCTGCCGAGGGTAGCGACAAGGAAGATCAACGACAGGGTCAGCAGCAGGCCGGCCAGGAGGACAACGCGCACGAGACTGAAACGGCTGCTTCGTTTTCTGGTGGTCTTTTTTCTCATTGAGGAAGCGCTACAACCGGCCGCATACAGGTTCAGGGCAGGGCAAACACACGAATTTCCGCACTCGCGAAGCGTTCAGTCGATCGCGATTTCCCTGAGAATCTCGATGTTGTCCAGGGCCTGGCCCGATCCGAGGACCACCGAGGAGAGGGGGTCATCGGCGACAATGATCGGCATGCCGGTCTCGTTCTTCAGCAGTTTGTCGAGGTTTTTCAGCAGGGCGCCTCCGCCGGTGAGGACGATGCCCTGGTCGACGATGTCGGCGGAGAGTTCTGGCGGGGTCGATTCCAGGGCCACCCGGACGGCATCGACGATCACGTCGACCTGCTCCTGAATGGCGGACTGAATCTCCTTGGAGGTGATGTTGAGGGTTTTCGGGATGCCGGACACCAGGTCGCGACCCTTGATGTCCATGGTTTCGTAGGGTTCTTCCGGCAGGACGTTGCCGATGGTGGTCTTGATCTCCTCGGCGGTGCGTTCGCCGATGGCCAGGTTGTGCTTGCGCTTGATGTACTGGAGGATGGCGTCGTCCATTTTGTCGCCGGCCACCCGCACCGATTTGGCGTAGACAATGCCGGCCAGAGAGATGACCGCCACCTCGGTGGTGCCGCCGCCGATATCGACAATCATGTTGGCCGTGGGCTCGGTGATCGGCAGATCAGCGCCAATGGCGGCCGCCATGGGCTCCTCGATCAGATACACCTCCCGGGCGCCGGCCGATTCGGCGGTGTCGCGCACCGCACGTTTTTCCACTTGGGTGATGCCCGAGGGCACCGAAATGATGATGCGGGGATGGACCAGGGTGCGGCGGTTGTGGACCTTGTTGATGAAGTAGCGGAGCATGGCCTCGGTCACCTCGAAGTCGGCGATGACGCCGTCCTTCATGGGCCGGATGGCAACGATGTTGCCAGGCGTCCTCCCCAGCATCTCCTTGGCCTCCTTGCCCACGGCCAGCACCCGGCTGCCGCGGCTGTCCTTGCGCACTGCCACCACCGAAGGTTCGCGCAGGACTATCCCCTTGCCCTTGACATATAATACCGTGTTGGCGGTGCCGAGATCGATCGCCAGATCGTTGGACAGCCAGCCAAAGAGAAAATTCAACGGAGAGAACATTCCGGAGTCACCTGAAAATATGTTTATGGTTTCAGCGAAGTAAAGAAGAGGTTCAATCGGGAGGCACAGCTGCTGACGCTGGAAGAGATGCCTGTCGCTGATCAAGTTGCATACATTACCAAGACCGACCATCCTTGGCAACCTCTATGGCGGAGACCGGAAAAAAGAATTGAGAAAAACTTGACAGGGGCATAGTGAGCATGGTATCTGAGCGCCTGACCGACCAAGGGGCTATAGCTCAGCTGGGAGAGCGCTTGAATGGCATTCAAGAGGTCACCGGTTCGATCCCGGTTAGCTCCACCATTTGACCGTCCAACGGTGTCCAGCGCCGTTCACTAAACCCGCATCCTGCAAAGGATTGCGGGTTTTTTTGTTGTCTTATGGTGGCCGGCGACATACGGTGTTTACCATGTGTTTGGGGGTACCGTTAGGGGTGCGCCACGGCGCTCCGTTTCATCTCCAATCTCTGTTAACTCTCAAATACCATTTTTTGCGAATGCACTATATACTTATAAATAGGAACTAATTTAGCTCGCCATCAGAACATGTGCCAATTTGAAGGTGGACGGAATTATGGTCAATGCAAAAATACCACGAAGGGAAGTGCTTAAGTCAATCGGGGGCGCCTTGCTTGCAAGCGCAGTGGGCATTGGTCCCCTTGTTCAGCCTTCCTCGGCTGCCGAAAATACATCCTCTCCAGAGGGATTTATAATCGACACCCATATCCACCTCGTGAGTCTTGGCCTGCCAGGTGTCCCAGATTTCAAAGCACAAGACGGGAAGACTGCCCTGGGACCGTTTGACGAACACAAAAGGGCTATGGAGATGGCAAACCTCGCTCGGGTGATTGAAGGAGAGATGGAAACCGTCGGCGTTGGCCACGCGCTCTGCATGCCTCGGTATAAATCACGTTTCGACGACCCGTTAGGTATCAGAGAAATAGAAGCTCTGGCAGCCCTTGTACACGGTTGCCGCTTGCATCCAGTCGGTCTTTTAGACCCGAAGCGGTCTGACCGGAATCACCTCACTCGTGTCGAAGCAGCGCTGAAACAAGGAAAAGTAAAAGCACTCAAAGCCTATCTCGGCTACCTTCACCTCAGCCCATCTGCCCCTGGGTATCTCCCGTATTACCGCTTGGCGGCCAAGTACGGCATTCCGGTCATCTTTCACACTGGGGATACCTACTCCACCAAGGCCAAACTGAAGTACTCCCATCCCCTCCAGATAGACGAGGTGGCGGTGGACTTTCCAGAGACAAACTTTGTGCTGGCCCATTTTGGCATGCCTTGGACCACAGATGCCGCAGAGGTGATGTACAAGAACAAGAATGTCTGGGCCGACCTGTCAGGCATGTTCGCCGGGGACAGGCAGTACTTCGCGCGGCTGGAACAGGAAGGGATGTTGGGTCGCTCGATCAAGCGCATCCAGGAAGGAATTGAGTATGCAGAGGCGCCGGAGAGATTCCTATACGGCTCGGACTGGCCCCTTGCTCAGATGAGCATCTATCACGACTTCGTCCTGCAACTGATTCCAGAAAAACATCGACGGGCCATCCTTCACGATAACGCCATGAAGTTATTTAACCTCTAGCCACCATACGACAAATCTTAAGCCTCCTGGCGGAGCAATTGCCGACTAGGATGGCGCGTCAATATTGGGAGCCAAAAGAGTGCAACCTGCCGAACAAAGCAGCATTATCCTTGAAGTTCGCCAGGAGACCCTGGCGAACAAAGTATCCATATATGCTTCAGCCGTTTTTTTTCCTCTTTCCCTCGCGGTAGGCATCTTAACCGACTCAATGACCCTCCTGCTGGACGCTGGCGCCTGGCTGGTTGGCGTGGTCACCGGAATATTTTATCATTATTCCATCAAGAACAGCACGAGGGAGCCGGATACCCACTATCCTTTTGGCTATTCCAAATATGAACCGTTCACCGTTCTGGTGGAAGGTATATTGATAACCGTTTCCTGCATCTTCTCATCAGTATTCGCGGTCCAAGACATTATCCATCCGGATGACCTGGCCGATTATGCCCCAGCGTTGCTGCTCACCTCCTTGACAGGGTTGGCCGCCCTCGCTGTTGGGTTTTACTTGTCCAAGGCTGGGAAGAATCTGAAATCTGATATTCTGGCGGCCAATAGCATTGCCTGGTATGTGGATGCAGCTTTTGCTTTCGGCATGTTCGCTGGATTTGGCACCGGGAAATATTTTCAGAGCATAGGCTGGCACACTGCCGCCATGTATGTTGACCCGGTCATGTGTATCGCTCTGGCGTGTTTCCTGCTTCCTGGGCCGGCATTGTTGATCCGCCGCAGCGCGCTGGAACTTCTCGATGCAAGCCCGGGGGGTGAGGTGGCCGGTGAACTCATTCCCTTGGCCAACGCCGTTAGCAGAGACTATGAACTGGCAGGCGAGCCAGGGCTTCGCTTCCGAAAATCAGGGCGCAAGCTGTTCCTCGATGTTCGTTATATGGCCAGCGGTAAGCGCACGCTGGCAGAATTGAAACAGGCCGAGGTCGCCTTTCAAGACCAAGTGCTTCAAAAATTCCCCCAGGCCGATATTCATATATCTTTTGCAGCGAAAGACACTTGATGAATGGTCATTTCAGGAGTGTGAGTATATGCTCCGGCGCTCAACCCTACACTCTGAAATTTACCACCTTTTGCAAGCTCTTCGTCCGTCCGAGTCGAATTTGCCATCGACAGGGAGTACTGCATCCAGCACCGTTCACTAACCCGGGCTCCCAACAATGGAAGCGGGGTTTTTGTTGCCCAGCGTCCGCAGGGCTGGCGGATGTACTCCTGTAAGTCACAGGGTGTTTGGGGGTATACGGTCGCATCCGCAAACCCATCTCGCCAAGCCCCAACCTCACCCCACTGATTATTCCTCCACAAAGATGGTATGGAGTAAACTATTCGCAGGGAGGAAGCCCAGCGGCGACGGATGCAGCGGCGGCGTTACGAGCTGAAGAGCTTGGAAATTTATTGCAACCCGGACAGGGGTATGTGCCATGGATGTGAGCATTGTCGGCGCCAGCGGCGGCTGCGGCCGAGAAATTGTGACCCAGATTGTGCAGCAGCGGCTGCTTGAGAATCGCGAGATCCTGCAACTCGTGGGCAGCAACCCACGCTCCAGCCGTCCCCACCTGTTGCACGGTCTGCGCGCCGACCTGCAGGATGCCTATGCGGAAATCATCCCCGAACTCAACGTCACCGATGACCCGGAACGGATCATTGGCGACGTGGTGGTCATCACTGGCGGCCAGACCTTTTCCACCGCGCCCACGGAGATCGGATCCGCCTCGCGCGACGTCCTGGCCAGGGCCAATGTGGCCGTCTTCGAGCGCTTCGCCCAGGCTCTTGCCCGCAGCAGAAACGAATATCCGCCGGTGGTGATCATTGTCACCAATCCGGTTGAACTCGGCGTAGCCATCTTTGCCAACTATCTGCCCCGGACCCATGTGATCGGCATGGGCGCCTATTCCGATTCATCCCGTTTCCGCTGGGAAATCGCTTCGGATCTGGGCATTCGGCGACAACGGGTGCGTGGCTTCATGCTTGGCGAGCACGGCAACGGCATGGCGCCGATCTGGAGTTCGGTCCGGGTCCAGGGCATGACCGAAAAGGAATGGCGGCTGGTTGAGCCCACGCTCCGCCGGGGGCTGCGCACCGAGGACTACCCGGCCGTCCTGGGCGAGCATCAGCGCCGCCTGATCGAGATGATCGGCTCTGATCCCAGAAACGGCGCCCTCAAGGCCCTGCAGTATGTCCGCGACCTTTCCCCTGACCTGCGGGTGCCGCTCAAACCCTTTGCCATCCACTACACCGATGCCAAAACCCAGACCGCCACCGCCGCGGCCACGGTCGAACTGGTCAAGGCGGTGCTCGAAGGCCGACGGGTTGAGATTTCGGCCCAGTACATGCATCAGGGCGAAAACGGCATCCACGGGCCATGCGGCGGGCGGGTGCTCCTGGCAGGCACGGTCCTGCGGGTCATGCCCGACCGCGACGAAATGACGGTTGCCGAACGGTCCCTGGTGGAACAGTCAGCCCGGGCCATCCAGGAAAAAATCAACCAATGGTGGCAGCATGACAAGTGAGATGCGGCTCTGGCTGGTGGTCCTGACCACCCGGGATCATGCCGGCGACACCGCCGCCATTGTCTCGGTATTCAGCGGGCGCGGGCTCCAAATCGACAGCTGTCTCGGATTTGGCAGCATTCTCCAGGCCGATGGCCAGTCCCGCGGTCGGATCATGATCACCTTCCGCGCCTTTGCCGGACGGTGCCACGCCCTGTGCGGAGTGCTGGCCAGCCTGGAGGCCGTGGCCACAGTGCGATGTTTTGCCGATGGGGAGATTCCGCCGGAGCTGATGCAGGCGGCCGGGGCGGTGAAAGGGCTGCTCGCCGCCATGGACACCGAGTCGTGAATCGCACGCCTCACAGGCCGGCGCCTCTCCACCGGGACTGCGCCCCAGGATGGGTGCGCAACACATATAGGCGCGGGAAACGAACGGATTGTCCAATGCGGTCGGTATTGGTATGCTGCCAACACGCTGCTCCCCGCCAATCCCCCTGAAATCGGCTCAAGATTCAGGGTAGAGCGGCCGAAATGCCCCGGCCTCACATTTATGTTCAGTAATTTTCCCGCCAGGAGACCATGGATATCCGCAAACTCGACGTGTTCTGCAAGGTCATCGAACTGAAAAGCTTTACCAGGGCCGCCCAGGCGCTCCATCTCTCCCAGCCGACGGTAAGCGACCATCTTCGCACCCTTGAGGAAGAACTCGGCAACAAACTGGTGGACCGCCTCGGCCGCCAGGTGGAGGCGACGCCAGTGGGCAGCCTGCTGTACAGCTATGCCGTCAGAATCCTCCGCCTCCAGCAGGAGACGCTGCAGGCGATCGCCCAGTTCAGCGGTCAGTTCAGCGGGGTCATGCTCATCGGCGCCAGCACCATCCCCGGGACCCATATCCTGCCCGGACTGATCGGCTCGTTCCGGCGGCAATTCCCGGAGATTAAAACCACGGTTCAGATCAGCGGGTCCCAGGACATTGCCCGGAAGGTGCTTGCCGGCGAATATGACCTGGGTCTGGTCGGGGCGATCTGGAACGAGCGGGGCCTTGCCTGGGAACCGCTCTTTCACGACACCCTGGTGCTGATCGCCCCGCCTGGCGATCCACTGGTGCGTGCCCAGCCCGTCGGCATCGACGCTTTGCGCAAGGCGCCCTTTATCTACAGGGAACAGGGCTCGGGAACGCGCAAGGTTATCGCCCAAGCCCTGGAAGCAAAAGGCTGCAAGGAAACAGACCTGGACCAGGTCGCCCAGTTTGGCTCCAATGAGGCGGTCAAGGAGGCAGTCAAGGCCGGGGTGGGCGTTTCCATGCTTTCGCGGCGATCGGTTGCCGAGGACCTGCAGCGCGGAACGCTGGTTGCGCTTTCTCTGGCAGACCTCTCCGGAGAGCGACCCTTTTATCTCGTCACCAGGAAGAACAGGGCCCTGCAACCCTCTGTCTCAGCCTTTGCCAGCCATCTGCGGGCAGCAGCCGAGCAAGAAGACCATCATTCCAGCACCGATTAGCCGCACTGCCGGCGCAGTTCCATGGCCGCCGCAACGATTGCTGCCAGTGTGCGAGCCGCCGCGATAGAAAACGAACACAGCCTGCCATTCTCAACCAACCGGCCACCGCCGCCCGCCTTTCGCCCCCCTCCCTTCCTGATCACATCACGATCCTTCTTCCGTGCCAGGTTTCCCGCCCGAAAAGCAACCTGCCAACCATTGCCAGCCTGGACGCCCAGCTGCATTGCCTGCAGTCAACCCACCCCAACGGTGCACCGCCCCCTGTTGCTCCGCGTCACGGCCGATCACTTCTTGAGGATAGGGAGGAGACTGGTTTTGGAATCGAACCAAACAGCCTCCCGTGCAAGGAAGGCTCAACGGGGTTGAAGCCCGTGGCCGGCGCCAGCCAACTCAACCAGTCTTATAGGTTTGCATTATACGTATCATTGTGATAGTCAATGCTCAACAGAAATATAGTGAGCGACAATGGTTTGCTATCCGCAACTTTTACGGGCCTGCACGATAAACAAAATCAATTAGAAAATTCAAAATATAGATATAATCTATCTGTCAAGACTATGCCCCCCAGCGCCGCTACTGCTCCCGGAATGAATGCATACGACAAGACCACCCCCGACCACCGAGCCTGGCCATGAACATGGCCGACAGCAGGTTCTTCAGCCAATGGCGGCGTGCCTGCCTGCGTCTTTCCGTGGTTGAGCGCGCCGTACGCTGGCCGCTCGCTGGTATCTTTCTCTACTCCGGAATCGTCAAACTGCTCGATCCGACAGCCTTTGCAGTGGTGATCGGCGGATTCGGCCTGCTGCCCAAGGCAATGATCCACCCCGTGGCCCTGGCCCTTCCGATGCTGGAGATGGCGGCCGGACTGGGGCTCCTTGTTTCGATTCGCGGCAGTCTCGCAACCATAGCCGGCATGCTGCTGGTCTTCATCGCGGTCCTTATCTACGGCATCCACCTGGGGCTGGATATCGACTGCGGCTGTTTTGGACCTGAAGATCCCGAACAGGCCTACAAGGGACTCAAGCCAGCCCTGGCCAGGGATGTGGCGATGATGGCAGCTGTCCTTTTTATTTACTGGAGTCGCGGCCGGACCGGATGGCGGGGCGGCCGCTGAAACATCAATGCAGCACAAGGAGAACAACGCGATGCAAGCAAAGCACATGGCCCGTGGACTGATGATCTGCCTGTTCCTGCTCGGCACGGCCGTTTCGGCCTCGGCCTTCGGCACGGACAAATTCCAGGATGAGGTCGTCAAGGAAAAGGAGGCGGTTACCCTGTCGCGCGAGACCCAGCAGGGCGGCTACGGCCTCATGACCGCCGAGGAACTGAAGGCAGCCATTGACGCCGGCAAGGAGATGGTGATCATCGACACCATGCCCTACGAAGATTCCTACAAAAAGAATCACATCCCCGGGGCCAGGCAATTCCTCTTTCCCATCCCGGAGATGAAAGAGTGGGATACCAAGGAAACGGACGGCAAGAGTCTCAAGGATTTCGAGGCCCTGCTCGGCCCGGACAAGAACAAAACCATCGTCGTCTACTGTGGCTTCGTCAAATGCACCCGCAGCCACAATGGCGCTGCCTGGGCAAAGAAGCTCGGATACACCAACGTCTTTCGCCAGCCGGGCGGCATCTTCGCCTGGAAAGGGGCCGGGTTCTCGGCCGATGCCATACAATAACCCGCTTCCAACCCCTGCCGCCGCCGGGGTGGCCTACCGGCCCCGGCGGGGTGTTTCACCCTTGAGTTCTCCCAAAGCCCTCCTATTGCCCCTCTCGCCAAGACCGAACCGAAGGCATGGCCAGGATCGGTTGTATAGCCGGTTTTCCGGCACGCCGGTGGTCGTCTGAAATCAAACCCCATGTCCTTTGCCACCACTGCCTTGATCCTGATCAGTTTCCTGACCCTGCTGGCATTGTTCGGGCTGGCAATCCTCCGGATCATCCGGAAAGTCAGCGCCCAATGGGCTCCGGGCAACAATCGGATTCCTTCCCCGACGGGTCGCTCCGACGTGGCGGCCCGCGACCTCGCTTCGACTCTGGAACATATCTATGACCAATGCAGCGAATGCGGCGCCTGCGTCCGGGAATGCGCCTTCCTGTCTGCCCACGGCACGCCCAAAGCCATTATTCAGGCCCATGATTTCTCCCGGCCGGAGGATCAAACCATGGCCTACGCCTGCAGTCTGTGCGGCCTCTGTGCCGCCGTCTGCCCGGAACAGCTCGATCCCTGCACCCTGTTCCTTGCCGTGCGGCGCCGCCATGTCCAGGAAGGCCATTTCCAACCATCCCGACATCGTAGGATGATCGCCTACGAACAGCGGGGAATCTCGCCGCTGTTCTCGTGGCACGGACTGCCGGAGGGATGCGATACGGTCTTTTTCCCCGGATGCACCCTGCCCGGAACCCGGCCCGAGGTGACCCTGCGAATGTACCGTCAGTTACAGACAACTATCCCATCGCTTGGCCTGGTGCTGGATTGCTGCCTGAAGGCCTCCCACGACCTGGGGATGACCGCCCGGTTCCAGGCCCATTTCCATGACCTGCGGGAGCGCCTGGTCCACCGCGGCGTCCATACCGTACTCACCGCCTGTCCCAACTGTACCAAGATCTTCCGCCTGCACGGTCAGAGGCTGCGTGTGCGCACGGTGTACGAAGTACTCCATGCCCAGAAGACAGGCCCGGCAGCCTCGCCAGTGATCCGAGGCGAGGTCAGCGTCCACGACCCCTGTCCCCTGCGTGACGATCTGCAAACGCAGGGGGCGATTCGTGGCCTTCTTGCGGATATGGGCTGCACCGTTGTTGAAATGAACCATCATGGACGGCGGACAGTATGCTGCGGCGAGGGTGGCTCGACGGGCGTCGCCACCCCCGATTTTGCCGAACGCTGGGCGAACATACGCCTGCAGGAGGCCGGGCAGCGAACCCTTGTCGTCGCCTGCGCCGGCTGCGCCAGCCGACTGAACCGGGTGACGCCGACGATCCATATTGTTGATCTGATGTATGGACCGAAGATGGCGCCAGATGGTAGAGTAAGGACAGTACGGCCGCCGCTGACCTACTGGAACCGGCTGCGGCTGAAAGGGAAATTGCGCCGCATGCACATGTAAGCGGTGCGGCGGGCAGAGCGTTCCGCAAGGTAAACAATCAGCGCAACCACTCGCAGCCCATGCGAACAACCACTACCGAGGCCTGGCCGACCATGGAATACCACACCCCGGCAACCAAAGCCCAGATCGTCTATTTCTCCCATGGCGGCGGCCCCTTGCCCATTCTCGGCGATGCCAGCCACTGGGCCATGGTGACCTTCATGCGCGACCTGCCGGGAGCGCTCGCCCGGCCGGAGGCGATAGTCGTCATCAGCGCCCACTGGGAAGAGCCCGAGGCCACGCTCCTGGGAGCGGCCGCACCGCCTATGCTCTACGACTACTACGGCTTTCCCGAGGCAGCCTACACCATCATCTATCCTGCGCCCGGAGAGCCCCAACTGGCTGAACGAATCACCGACGCGCTTCAGCGGCAGGGCATCGCGGCCCGCATCGACAACACCCGCGGCTTTGATCATGGCCTGTTCATCCCGCTTGCGCTGATGTACCCCCAGGCCGACATCCCCGCTCTGCAGTGTTCGCTCCTCCGCGGCCTTGATCCGGCCGCCCATCTCGCTCTGGGCCGGGCGCTGCGTACCTTGCTGCCGGAAAACCTGCTGGTGATCGGCTCCGGCTTCTCCTTCCATAACATGGGGGCCTTTGACTGGCAGGGCGCGAACCGGCCCGATTCAGCCAACGACGCCTTCCAGGACTGGCTGATCGAAACCTGCACCGACGCCATGCCCGAGAGCGAGCGCGAGAAGCGCCTGATCGAGTGGGCGGCGGCGCCGTCTGCCCGCTACTGCCATCCCCGCGAGGAACACCTGTTGCCGCTGCATGTCTGCCAGGGCCTGGCAGGAAGGCCGGCGCGGGTGCTCTTTGATGATCATATCCTCGGCAAGCGCGCCATCGCCCTGGGCTGGTGACCGGCCAACGCCCGGGAACTCGCCCTTGTGCCACGGACGATGGCGAGTTACGGTGTCAGCAACACATGAACATCTGCGGGCCAGTGCCTGGCCCATGACGCGAACGAGGAACAGGAGGTCGCCATGCAGCTTGGCATCATCGGTCTGGGAAAGATGGGCCTGCCCCTGGCTCTGAACGGCAGGGACAAGGGTCTGGATGTTATTGTCTTCAGCGAGAACACGGCAAAGCTGGCGGCGCTTGCCCGGGAGGGCGTCAGCGGGCTCGCCGACCTTGCCGGTTTTGTCGCCGCCCTCACTCCGCCCCGGGCCATCTGGCTAATGATCCCGGCCGGGCAACCGGTGGAGGACATGATCGCCCGCCTCCTGCCCCTGCTCGCCCCGGAAGACATCCTCATCGACGGCGGCAACTCCTGGTACCGGGACAGCCAGCGGCGGGCCGAACAGCTGTCGCACCACCGCATCCGCTTCCTCGACGTGGGCACCAGCGGCGGCACCGGGGGCGCGCGTCAGGGCGCCTGTCTGATGATCGGCGGCGAGGAGGCGGCCTGCGCCCGCCTTGAACCGGTGTTCAAGGCTCTGAGCGGCGGCAGCGGCTACGGCCGGATGGGTCCGGCCGGGGCCGGCCACTTTGTCAAAATGATCCACAACGGCATCGAGTACGGTATGATGCAGGCCATTGCCGAGGGGCTGGAGATCATGCGCCATGGCCCCATACCGCTGGCCCTGGACCGTGTCGCCGAGGTTTGGCGGCACGGCTCCAT
>CAZFPV010000009.1:0-18048 GCA_964521155.1 uncultured Desulfobulbus sp.
GGGCAAGCGCATCCTGGTGCTCAAGGAGCCGGTGGGCGTCTGCGCCGCCATCACCCCGTGGAATTTTCCCTCGGCCATGATTGCCCGCAAGACCGCCCCGGCCTTGGCGGCCGGCTGCACGGTGGTGGTCAAGCCGGCCAGTCAGACCCCTTTTTCCGCCCTGGCCCTGGCCTGGCTGGCCGGGCAGGCCGGCATCCCCGCGGGCGTGTTCAACGTGGTCACTGGCCCGGCCGCCGAGATCGGCGCGGCCCTGACCGCGAGTCCGCTGGTGCGCAAGCTCAGTTTTACCGGTTCCACCGCAGTCGGCAAACTGTTGATGCGTGACTGCGCCAACACGGTGAAGAAGATTTCGCTGGAGCTGGGTGGGCACGCGCCCTTTCTCGTCTTTGCCGACGCCGACCTCGACGAGGCGGTGCGCGGGGCCATGGCCTCGAAATACCGTAACTCCGGCCAGACCTGCGTCTGCGCCAACCGCTTCATTGTCCACGAGAGCGTCTACGACCGGTTCGCAGCCAAACTCATCGAGGCGGTCGGCGGGCTCAGGGTGGGCTGTGGTTTTGGCCCGGATGTGCACCAGGGGCCGCTGATCGATGCATTGGCAATCGCCAAGGTGGAAGGGCAGATCAAGGACGCCCTCGCCAAGGGCGCCCGGCTCGGTTGCGGCGGCCGGCGGATGGCCGGGCCCGGGTTTTTTTTTGAGCCCACGGTCCTGCTTGAGGCTGCGCCCGACATGCTGATCGCCCGTGAGGAGACTTTCGGCCCGGTGGCGCCGCTGTTCCGCTTCCGCGAGGAGGCCGAGGCTGTGGCCCTGGCCAACGACACCCCCTTCGGCCTGGCCGCCTACTTCTACAGCCGGGACATCGGCCGCGTCTGGCGTGTGGCTGAACGCCTGGAGTACGGCATGGTCGGCATCAACACCGGTCGGATGTCGTCCGAGGCGGCGCCGTTTGGCGGCATCAAGGAATCGGGCATCGGCCGCGAGGGCTCCCGGTACGGTATCGAAGAGTATCTGGAACTGAAGTATCTCTGCCTGGGTGGCCTCGGTCGCTGACCTGTGGCCCCTGTCGGGCCTTAGGCCGCTGGCTCTGCGTCGAGATCGCGGCTGTCGATGAAGGCGTAGGCGCTGTGATTGTGGATGGATTCGAAGCTCTCGACGCTGACGTGGAAGCGGGCGATGTCCGGGTGATGCAGGGAACGCTGGGCCACCATCCGGGCCACGTCCTCGACGAACATGGGATGGGCGTAGGCGGTTTCGGTGACGTATTTTTCGTCGGGTCGCTTGAGCAGGGCATAGACCTCGGCGGAGCCGCAGCCCTCGACCATGGCGATGAGGTCCTCCAGCCAGATGAGCGCCAACGGCCAGACGGTGAGCGTGACCTCGGCCCGCTGGTTGTGCGCCCCAGCCGCACTGATCTCCTTGGAGCAGGGGCAGAGCGTGGTCAGGGGCACGACCACGGTCAGCGCCGGTTCGCCGCGGTCCTCCGAGGAAGCAGTGAAGGTGCAGCGGTATTCCATCAGGCTGACCGTGCCCGAAACCGGGGCCCGTTTGGCGATGAAGTAGGGAAAGCTCATCGCAAGCCGCGCCTCGTTGGCCTGCAGTTGCTGCCGCACCCGGGCGAGCAGGGCGGGAAAGAGGCCGGCGTGGATGTCGGGCAGGTACTCGGCCAGGAGCGTGGTCATCACCTCCACGCAGGATTCCAGTCGGTCCCTGGGCATCTGCGCCTGCAGGTCAATGGTGGCCACGGTCTGCTGGACGCCGCCTCCCTTCTCGGGGATGCGGACGGGGCAGGTGAATTGATTGAGGCCAACGGCTTGTACGGACATGACGCAACTCCCGGGAAAATCACTTCAGCCCCCCTTACCCTATTTTTTTCCAGGCGGCAAGCTCCGGCCCGCTCCGGTCGGCCGCGAAGCCACGCTGATGCCTGACCTGTGGGCAAAGGGCGTTCTGTCAACTTTGTTTGATCGATCCAGCCAGGTGTGGTAATTTGACAGGGCCGATCAGGCGAAGGACGAGGCGGAAACATGGAGACTGTACGGATCGACAAGTGGTTGTGGGCGGCCCGGTTTTACAAGACCCGTTCGCTGGCCTCGCAGGCGGTGAACGGCGGTCACGTCGCCCTGGGCGGCGCCCGGGTCAAGCCGAGCCGGGAGGTGCGGTCGGGCGACCAGCTGGTGATCCGTCTGGACCAGCTCGAATACACGGTGCTGGTGTTGGCGGTCAGCGACAAGCGCGGGCCGGCCACGGTGGCCCGGACCCTGTACGCGGAAACCGAGGCATCGGTGGCCAAACGGGAACGGCAGCAGGAGGAGCGCAAGGCCCTGCGCCAGCTCGCCGGCCAGCCCGATCACCGGCCGGACAAGCATGAACGCCGCAAGATCCGGCAGTTTCTGAAAAAAGATTACGAGTAGCAAGGAGCATGCAATGAGACGAGCGGAGCGGGCCCTGATCAGCCTGACCGATAAATCGGGCTGCGAGGCCTTTGCCGGGGCGCTGGCCGCCATGGGCATGGAGATTCTGTCCACCGGCGGCACGGCCCGCAAGCTGCGCGAATGCGGGGTGACTGTGACTGATGTTGCTGAATTCACAGGATTCCCTGAGATGCTCGACGGCCGGGTCAAGACCCTGCACCCCTTGGTGCACGGCGGCATCCTCCACCAGCGGGACAATGAGGCCCACCAGCAGCAGTGTGCAGCCCACGGCATCAGGCCGATCGATATCGTCGCCGTTAACCTCTACGCCTTTGCCCAGGCAGTGGCAGCGCCCGACTGCACGCTCGTCGACGCCATCGAGAACATCGACATCGGCGGCCCGACCCTGCTGCGGGCCTCGGCCAAGAACTTTCATGACGTCACCGTCATCGTCGATCCGGCCGATTACGAGCAGGTGTTGAGTGAGTTGCGCGCCCTGGGCAACACTACCATGGCCACTCGTTTCCGGCTGGCCCGCAAGGTGTTCGCGTTGACCGCCGCCTACGACGCGGCCATCAGCACCTGGCTTGCGAACATCGATCCAGCCGCCCACCCGTATTTCGACGAGGCTGGCCGCGATGCGTAAGATGGCAGTGTTGCTCTCCGGCAGCGGTCGGACCCTGGACAACTTCCATGAGCGCATTATGGCGGGCAGCCTGCGCGCCGGGATAGAGGTGGTCATTTCCAACGTGGCCTCGGCGCTGGGGTTGGAGAAGGCCAGGCGCTACGGGTATCCGGCCTTCCATGCCCGCAACGATGAGGCCATCAACCGCATCCTCGCTGACTATGCCATCGATCTCATCGCCCTGGCCGGCTATCTCAAGCTGTATGCGCCCCCAGCCCATCTGCGGCGGGCGGTGCTCAACATACACCCGGCGTTGATCCCCTCGTTCTGCGGGGCGGGCTACTATGGGCACCATGTCCATGAGGCAGTCAAGGCCAAGGGCTGCACGGTGAGCGGCTGCACAGTCCATTTCGCCAACGAGAACTACGACGAGGGTCCGATCGTGCTGCAACGATGCGTGCCTCTGGACGATGCCGACACCCCCGACGACATCGCCGCCCGGGTGTTCGCGGCCGAGTGCGAGGCCTTTCCCGACGCCATCAACCTGGTGGATGACAAGGGATGTGAATATTTCTGGAACAGGGTGGGACTATGAGGGCACGAACCGTCATGACCGGCCGCGACATCGACCGCAGCCTGGACCGCATCAGCCTGGAGATCGTGGAGCGCAATCACGGCGTGTCCGATATCTCGATTATTGGCATCCACACCGGCGGCGTCTTTCTCGCCCAGCGGATCAAGCGCAAGATCGATGCGCGGGAAGCTGTCAGCCTGCCCTCCGGCAACCTGGACATCACCCTCTACCGCGACGACTGGAGTCTCATATCCCAGAATCCGATCGTCAAGAAGTCGGAGATCGGCTTTCTCCTGGAAGACAAACGGGTCGTGCTGGTGGACGATGTCCTCTTCACCGGGCGGACGATCCGGGCTGCCATGGACGCGATCATGGATTACGGCAGGCCTCTGTCGATCCAACTGGCCGTGCTGGTCGACCGCGGCGGCCGGGAACTGCCCATCCAGGCCGATTATGTCGGCATGGTCGTCAAGGCCGGACCGGACGAGCGGGTGGATGTCCTGCTCGGCGAGAAGGCCGACCGCGACGAGGTGGTGCTCGCCCGGCGCTGAGGCCGGCCGGCGCCCCTGCCGTTTTTCCCGTACGCCAATCATTGCAGCCTGCCTGGGACAATACCGCCATGACTGATCCAACCGCCAACCCCGCCATCCCCTCGGATCTGGAGGCTGTCTGCCGCCGTATCCGCGAAAAGGCGGAAAGCTACGAGAAGTACAACTTCTCCCGGGGGCGGAACGATTTTCTCAAGGCCTTCTTTGATCTGGCCCAGGAATACGACAACCTGGACGACTTCTACCGGATCTGCGTCTCCGTTCCCCTGGCCCTGGTCGGCGTCGCCAGTGCCCTCTACCTCTGCCAGGGCCAGGAAGGCGGCCTGCAACTGGTCTGCTCCAGCGAACGCGGCGTGCTCAGCGAACCCGAGCCGGCCTGCTTCCCGGTCCAGTTGCATGAAACGCCCTACGAACAGAACGGATCATACGTGATCCCCATCTTCAGCAAGCAGTCCAACCGGGAACGGGAGCATGAGGGCAGCGAGCGTCAGCGGCAGCAGGCCAGGCTCTGGGACGACCTCCAGGGACTGTGCGGCGGCGGGCGGACGCTGGGCATGTACGAGGTCCGCAGGAAGGAGGGGCTATCGGAGACCGACAAGTTCTTTTTTGCCAAGTATGCCAACCGCATCGGCTACAACCTCGACAACCGACTGATCGCCCGACAGAACATCGACCGGCTTAAATTCATCAACACCCTGGTCATCGACATTGAGCACAATATCATTGTGCCCAACATGTATTTCAAGCACCTGTTCAACCAGCTCAAGAAGAAGATCGGCGAGATCGAGGCACTGAAGCGGGAAATTGTCGGGTTGAACGAGGGCGGACAATCGCCGCAGTGCTCGCACTGCTGCGCCCGGCTGCAGACGCTGCAGGACGACCTGCTCGGCTACTACCAGAAGATCGTCAAGCATCACGCCAACATGAGCCTGTTCATCGAGAGCCTGTTTCGGCGCGAGCATTTCGAGCGCGGCCATCTGGTGCTGCACCCCAAACGCTGCCTGGTGGAAAAGGAGGTCATCATCCCCCAGCTGGAGCACTATGCCAGCCGACTGCAGGCGGCCCAGGTCACGGTCGAGCGGCCGAAGAACATGCACGAGGCCGAGTTCCCCATCCTGGTGGACATCGGCCTGCTGGCCCAGGTCTATGCCAACCTGTTCTCCAATGCCGCCAAGTACACCCGCGAGATCATCGACCATCGCGGATGCCCGCGCAAGGCCATGGCCTACGGCAGCGTGATGATCGACAACTTCCAGCGCCAGGGGCAGAAGGCTATCAAGTTCAATGTCTTCACCACCGGGCCGAACATGTCGCTTGAGCAGGGTAACCGCCTGTTTCTGGAAGGGATGCGCGGCGAGGACAGCCTGGATGTGCCCGGCACCGGCCATGGCCTGTCCTTCATCCGCCACGTCATCGAGATGCACGGCGGCCGGGTGGGCTACGAGCCGACTCCGGAGGGCAATAATTTTTATTTCATCCTGCCGATCCCGCCGCTCGATTATCCCCTGACCCTGTACGCCCCTGTCGAGTAGCCGGGGTGTTTGCTGATTGCCATCCTTTTGCCCAGCTTCCTTGTCCTCGCCGGCAACCATTTGTTCCTCTTCTCCGGACTGTCCCATGACCTTCCCCGCTGATCCTCCTCCGTCCATGGAACTGCTCGCTCCGGCCGGCACGCTTGCCGCCTTCGAGGCAGCCCTGGACGAGGGCGCCGACGCCGTCTATGTCGGTGCGCCCGGCCTCAATGCCCGGGCCCTGTCGCGGGACTTCACCTTTGCCGAGATCGCGGCCATGACCCGCTTCGCCCAGGAGCGCGGACGCCGGCTGTACGTGGCCATGAACAGCCTGATGAAGGAGGACGAGATCCGTCTGGCCCTGGAGTCGCTGGCGATGTTCGACCGCATCCGGCCGGACGCGCTCATCATCCAGGACCTGGGCATCCTTCACCTGGCGCGCCGGTTTTTTCCACGCCTGCGTCTCCATGCCTCGACTCTGATGACCGCCGGCAATGCACTGGCGGCAAGCGCCTTCGTTGCCCTCGGGTTTGAGCGGGTGGTGCTGGCCCGTGAACTCAGCCTGGAGGAGATGCGCACCATCGCGGCCCGAAGCCTCGCCCCCCTGGAGATCTTCATCCACGGGGCGATGTGCTTCAGCTACTCTGGCCTCTGCCGTTTCTCCAGCCTCCATGGCGGCAAGTCGAGCCTGCGGGGCCAATGCGTCCAACCCTGCCGCCGCCGCTACGATTGGTTGCCCTCGGGCAAGCGGCCGACCGGTCCGGCGGGCGGCAAGAGCGATGGCTACCTGTTTTCCATGAACGATCTCTGCGGCATCGAGCACCTGGCCGCGGCGCGGGCCGCCGGCGTGGTCAGCCTGAAGATCGAGGGGCGGCTCAAGTCGGTGGAGTACGTGCGCAACGTGGTGCGCGCCTATCGCCTGGCCCTGGACGGGCTCGACGCCGATCCGGCCCAACGCGAGGCCATGCTGGCCGAGGCCGGTCGCTGCCTGGACAGTGCCATGGGCCGCCGCCGCACCTCCGGGTTCCTCCTTCCCGACCTGCGCCAGCCAATGATCACCCCCCGCCTCTCCGGCAACACCGGCGAGATGGTCGGCCGCGTCGTGCGGCTCGAGGTTCGCAAGGGAGGGGGGCGGTCCCCGTCAACAGTCCTGCTGCAGGTGGCGCTCCAGGCTGAGGTGAATCGGGGCGACCGGCTGCGACTCCACGATGAACGCACGGACGAACGGCGGAGTTTCACCCTGCGCAAACTTGAGGGAGCTGGCCGGGAGATGGCCCAGGGGCGAGCGGGCCAGACCGTGCTGATGGAGGTGTCGGGGCTGGAAACGGGAAGTCTGCGCCAGCCGTTCAGCGGCTTGCTCTTTCGCGTCGATGTCAGCGGCCGTGGGGAGGGAAAACGTTTGGCCCTGGCCCGCAGTGTGGCTGCGAACCCGGTGGCGCCAACCAACCCGGCCCGGATCGAGGCCATGCTGACCGAACTGGGCGTGTCCGCGGAGCGGATCGACGCAGACAAGGGGCAGCCGGCTCGACGGAGGCAGCAGGGAATTGCGCGCCAGCCCTCCCGGTCCTCGACCCGGCCGGCATGGTGGCTCAAGGTCCCAAATCTGGAACTCCTCGGCCACCGCCTGCCCTTCACTCCCGCCGCCTACCTGGTCGAGGTTAACGAGGCCAACCTGGAGCGGTTTCGACTCCTGCGGCAGCGATCGCGGCAGAAGCCGGTGCCGCTGCTCTGGACCCTGCCGCAGGTGATCGCCGAGGCGCGACTTGACTGGTACCGCCAGGCGATCAGCCAGCTGCGACAGGCGGGCGCGGATCGCTTTCAGATCGGTCACTGCTCCCAGATCGGGCTGTTTGCAGGCGACGGCGGCCAGATCGAGGCCGGCGTCGAGCTCTATGGCGACACCACCCTCAATCTGCTCAATAGCGCGGCCTTGCGTCAGGCGGCCCTGATGGGGCTCACCGGGGCCCAGTTTTGTCTGGAAACCGACCGGCCAACCTTGGCCGCGGCCCTGACTTCCTATCGCGCATCCGCTGCCCCCAGCGGTCGGCGGCTGCGGATCGGCCTGCCTGTTTACGGTCGACCACCGCTGTTCACCGCCCGGCTGGATGCACCCCATTTCCAGGGTCAGCGCGCGCTTGCCAGCTCGCGCGGCGAACGCTACTACCTCGACCGGGGGGAGGGGGTAGTCCATATCCGGCCCCGGGCCGCCTTTTCCCTGCTGGCATTCATTGAAGACCTGACCCGGCTCGGCCTCGATTATTTGGTGGTCGACATCAGCCAAGGGCAGGCGAAGAAGGAATGCGCCGAGATCACCGCCCTGCTCAGCGGCCGGGGCGAGTTGCCCGAGGTGATTTCCGGCAACTATGCTGGCAACCTTTTGTGAAACAGGGTAAAGGAAACGGGACGCTGGCGGCCGGAGCGGACGGCTGCAAAGATCGCTGCCGGCTGCCTGCGGGAGATGACGGAAAAGGGAGGAGCATGGAACCGGTGCGGGGAGCGGTGGCGATTCTGGGCGGTCGCGGTCTGGGTGACAACCTGATCGAGATGGTGCTCGCCGAAAACGCCCGACGCGCAGGCTATGGCACGACCATGTACAGTGATGTCCTCGCTTCCCTGGCCCCGTGGTTTCCCCACCACCGGATGCTGCCCTCGCTGCCGCTGGAACGGATGGACGAGGAACTGCGCGGCTATAACCGGATTCTGGAGCCGAAACCACCGCGAACGCCGCTGGCCCAAACGATCCTCGATCGCTGGGTCGATTACGGCCGGATGTACCGCGACGACCGCAGCCAGGTGCAAAACATGGTGGCCATCAGCCGGCAGGTCTTCGGCCTTGAGGCGGCCACCGCCGAGATCGGCATCGTTGCTCCGGATGCGCTCATCCACAGACGATTCGCCGACCGGGTGTGCATCCACCCGACCAGCGCCGAGATTTGCAAGAACTGGCTGCCGCGGCGGTTTGTCCGTCTTGGCCTGCGGCTAGCCGCCGCCGGGTTTTCCGTCGCCTTCATCATGAGCCGGGGCGAGTGCGAAGCATGGCGGCCGGTCATCGGCGAGGCCTTTCCCCTGCATGGGTTTGTCAGCGTGGCCGAGTGCGCCGCCTTTCTCTACGAGTCGGGCTACTTCATCGGCAACGATTCCGGCGGCGGCCATCTGGCCTCCTGCCTGGGCATCCCGACCCTGAGCATCCACGGCCGCAAGGGCAAGGCCGTGCGCTGGCGGCCCGACTGGGGTGCGGTCGAGGTGGTGACTCCGCGGATCAACCTGATCGGTTCCCTGCTTCGGCAGCAGTATTGGAAATACATGCTGCCGGTTGGTTCGGTGGAGCGCAGTTTTTTCCGCCTGGTCCACCGGACCGCCTAGCAATTGCGCCCGCAAACAGACGACCCTCCCGATCCTCTCCCCGGAGGCGTCGTACAGATTTTTACCCAGGTGTTGGCCTTGGCATGAACAACAAAGAACTGCTCGCGAAGATAACCGCGATCCTGCGGCCCTATACCAGCATGATGCTGATCTCCATGGCGGCCATGGTGGTGGTGGGCGGCTTCAACGGTCTTCAGGCCTACATGGTCAAGCCGCTGCTGGACGAGATCTTCTACCAGCACAACGCCCGTATGCTCAACCTGCTGCCGCTGGGGCTGCTGCTGGTCTTTTTCGTCAAGGGCGTCTTCTACTTCCTCTATTCTTTCCTCCTGGAAAAGGTCGGCCAGAGCGTCATCCGCGACCTGCGCAACCGGGTTTACGCCCACCTCAACGACCTGCCGCTGAGCTTTTTCCAGCGCACCCCCACCGGCGAGCTGATCTCGCGGATCATCAACGACGTCAGCATGTTGCAGGGGTCGGTGTCGCACGCCCTCATCCACCTGCTCCGTGACCTGTTCTCGGTGATCGGCCTGCTCGGGGTGATCTTCTACATGGACTGGCGACTGGCACTGGTGTCGCTGATTTTCCTGCCCATGGCAGCGGTGCCGATCATCACCTTCGGCAAGAAATTCAGGCGGATCAGCACCAATTACCAGACTCGGATCGGCGAGGCCACCAGCCACCTGCACGAGACCATCGCCGGCATGCGCATCGTCAAGGCCTTCTGCATGGAGCAGTTCGAGAAGACCCGTTTTGCCGGCAAGATGCAGGAAATCATGGACATCCTCATGTCCGAGACCAAATACCGCTGCCTCGCCCACCCGCTGGTGGAGTTTCTTGGCGGCATCGGCATGGCTCTGATTATCTGGTTCGGCGGTGTCCAGGTGCTGCAGGGGAACTCCACGCCTGGCACCTTCATGTCCTTTCTCACCGCCCTGATCATGCTCTATGAGCCGGTCAAGGGCGTGAGCAAGCTCAACTCCACCTTTCAGCAGGGCATTGCCTCGGCCACCCGGATCTTCGCCCTGCTCGACGTCCGGCCGGACATCCGCGAGAATCCGGGCGCGGTCGACCTGCGGCCCTTTGGCGAACGCATTGAACTGAGGGACGTCTGCTTCAGCTATGAAACGGGCCAGCCGGTGCTCAAACACCTCAACCTGCGAGTGAACCGGGGCGAGGTGCTGGCCGTGGTCGGGCCCAGCGGCGGCGGAAAGACTACGCTCGCCAACCTGATCCCCCGCTTTTACGACATCACCGAAGGGGCGCTCTTGATCGATGGGGTCGACATCCGCGGGGTTACCCTGCATTCGCTGCGGCGGCAACTGGCGCTGGTCACCCAGCAGACCATCCTTTTTAACGACACCGTGCGCAACAACATTGCCTACGGCCGCGGCGACTGCCCGGAGGCGGAGATCATCGAGGCGGCCCGGGCCGCCTATGCCCTCGATTTCATCCAGGAACTGCCCCAAGGATTGGACACCATGATCGGCGAGTCTGGGGCGCGGCTTTCCGGCGGCCAGCAGCAGCGGCTCTCCATTGCCCGGGCCCTGCTCAAGGATGCGCCCATCCTGATTCTCGACGAGGCCACCTCTTCGCTCGACACCGAATCGGAACGCGAGGTCCAACGGGCGCTGGAGAACCTGATGCAGAATCGTACCACCATTGTCATCGCCCACCGCCTGTCCACCATCAAGAACGCCGACCGGATCATTGTCCTCAAGGAGGGGCAATTGGTGGAGGAGGGGACCCACGCCGAACTGCTCGAACGGGAGGGAGAGTACAGTTCCCTCCACCGCCTGCAGTTTGCCGACTGAGGGAGAAAGGGACAACGGTGCGCCCCTGGCAGCTTCGCATACGTCGGATCAACTCCTGGCTGGTGGTCCTGCTGGCCTTTTTTCTGCCCATCTCGACCTCGGCGGTGACCGTCGCCGCCTTTCTCCTCATTGCGGGCTGGTTCCTGGAGGGTGCATTTAAGCAACGACTGCGGGAGATCGGGACCAATCCGGTGTGCCTGGCCGTCCTTTTCTACCTGGGCTTGATGGTCATCGGCCTGCTCTGGAGTCGCAAGCTCGGCAATGGACTTGCCGCCATCGACGCTCAGGTCAAAATACTGATGCTGCCCCTGTTTTTGACCGCAGTCCGCCACGAGCACCGCTGGCGCTATCTGGGCGCCTTTATCGCCGGGGTGACGGTGATCATGCTCTCCACCTACCTGGCCAGGTTCGGTTTGTTTCAGTATGCCGACGTCACCCCGCAGCACCTGACTAAGAAGACCTCCCACGTCTTCTATAACCCCATGCTGGCCTTTGCCATCTATCTGCTCCTGCACCAGTTGCGCTGGGGCGGGATACGAGGGTGGCGACGAGGACTGCTGTTTGGTCTGGTCGGGATGATGGTGATCAACATGTTCATCACCGAGGGGCGGACCGGACAATTGGTCTTTTTCGTCCTCATGGGCCTGCTGTTTGTACAGTGTTTTCCACGAAATATTCTCAAGGCGAGTGTGGTAGCCATAGCCGCGCTGCCGGTGCTGTTGGTGAGCACCTATCACGGTAGTTCGGTCTTCCGTGAGCGTATCGATCAGGCCCGGCAAGAAATTGCTGAATTCAAGACCAACCCGCACACTTCGGTTGGCCAGCGTCTGCAGTACTGGAAGAATTCCTGGTGGATCATCGAACGACATCCCTGGTTCGGCGTGGGTACCGGCGATTTCCATGCCCACTATGCCTGGGTGAATCTGCTTGTTTCTCCCTGGATGCCTTATACCGTCAATCCGCACAATCAATATATCCTGACTATGGTCCAGTTGGGAATCCTCGGCCTGGTCAGTTTGCTGGCACTGTTTGCCGTCCATCTCCATCAGGCCTGGCGCCTGGTTGATGGCTGGGGCCGAATTCGCGTCGCCTTTGCCCTGTTCTTTTTGGTGATCATGGTGACCGAATCCTATCTGGTTATTGTCGAGACCAGTTTCCTCTTTGCCCTGGTCGGCGCGGTCCTGGGCAAGCGCGAGGAAAACAGGCAGATCCGCTCAGATTGCCTGACGCAGTCATCGCAACCGATTCCAGGGACGTGTTGGCTGATTCTCTCCTATCGGGCCAACATCCCCGGATCAGCCTGCTCCCAGCACATTGACGATCGCCTGCCGCTGCTGCAACAGGCAGGAATAACACCGGTACTGTTGACTGGACCGGTGGGCAGGCCTTCGGGCCAATATCCCCAGTACCGTGCCTGGTCCCTGGCACCATCCGGAATCCGGTTCGAGGTGCGGCATGCCCTTCGCAAACGCCTGCAGCGGCGCTGGCAGTTCAAACTGGTGGAAACGCTGCTGCTCCTGCCGGTCATGCCCCTGTATCTTCTTGAGAAGGTACTGATAAATCTGGAGAGCGAATGGTCCTGGTTTGTCATGGCCTCCATCCGCGGCCTGCTGTTGCAGCGGCGCTACCGGCCGACCGTGGTCTATTCCACCGGTGGATCGGCCTCGGCCCACATGGCGGCTTTGCTTATCAGTCGGTTTTCCAGGGTTTGCTGGCTGGCCGAAACCCAGGATCCCCTGGTGCACGATCACGACTGGCAACGCAGCCGAGTGGTGTATTCTCTCTACCGCTGGCTTGAGCGACAAATCGCTCTATCGAGCAACGCCTTTATTTTTCTCACGGATCGTGCCCTGGAAAACGCCAGACAACGGATTGCCAAGCCTTTTACTGGTGTGGTTATTCGTCCTGGCGCCCCGGCAAACCTGTTTGGTACGGAGCGGTATGCCAAGGGAGCGGTCTGCAGGTTTGCCCATTTCGGTTCCCTGGCTGGAAGCCGCAACCTGATGGTGCTGCTGACGGCCATCGATCAGTTGGTGCGGGAGAAACCGCGGGAGCGCTCCCGCATCCGGGTGGAGTGCTATGGTTCACTTGATGGCGCCTCCGAGGCAAGGATGAAGGAATTGGGCCTGCGGGATCTCGTCGTCAACCATGGCCTGATCGACCGGCAGGAAGCGATCAGGGAGATGCAGCAGGCTGATTGTCTGCTGCTGATCCAGAACACCACCTTCTTTGCAACCGAGACCATCCCGTCCAAGGTCTACGAGTACCTGCTCAGTGGCCGGCCCATTCTCGCCCTGCTGCATGGGAACGAGGAACTCTCGACGCTCCTGGGTGAACGCGGCCATTTCGTGGTTGCGGCCGATGACCCGCAGGCGGTGCGTGAAGCCATGGAAGCCCTTATCCGTCTGCATGCAGAAACCGAAGGGGCGCGGTTATCGGCCCAGGTGGGGGCGGAGAGTCTCCTGGTCATGGACGCGGTGCGGCAACTGATACGGCTGGCCCGCGATGGCTCGCCGACAGAGATCGAGAAGGACGGTCGGCAGCCGGAGGCGATGAGGGCAAAGCCTGCGGCGAACACCAGAGAAAATCAGGAATCGGTGTGCCGTGGCTGAAACAGACAAGCGATCACGGCTGGACGGAGACAGACCCATGGCCGGAACCATCGACCTGGACGGCAAGCGGATTTTGATCGTCAAGCAGAGCTCCCTTGGCGACATTGTCCACACCTTGCCTGTTGTCCATGCCCTTAAGCGCTGCCACCCCACCTGCCGCATCGGCTGGATAGCGGAGCAGGGCTTCGCCCCGCTGGTGGAGCGGGATCCGGTGGTGGATTGGGTGCATGCCATTCACATTCCCTCGACCAGCAACCCGGATTCGGGCAGGACCGCCTATCCGCAGGCCCTGATCGCCACCCTCCACACCCTGCGGCAGTTGCGGGCTGCATTTGCCGAGGCGCCCTACGATCTGGTCCTCGACCTGCACGCCTCCTTTCGTAGCGGCCTTCTGGCCCTGGCCAATTCCGGCGGCCTGCGGATAGGCTTTGCCGGGGCTCGCGAGTTGAACACCCTGTTCCAGCACCATCTGGTCTCCAACCCCGAAGGCAAGACCCATGCGGTGGACAAAAACCTGCTCTTCTGTCGATTCCTCGAATGCGAACCCATGGCCGAGGATTTCCACCTCTGCGCCTCTCCCGAGGACAGGCAGGTTGTGGCCCGTTTTCTTGTTGAACAGGGGATTGATGACAGCGCCCCGCTGGTGTACGTCAACCCCACGGCGCGGTGGCAGTCCAAGTTCTGGTTGGCGGAGCGGTGGGCCGCGTTGGCTGACCGGCTGCTCATGGCCGGGGTGATTCCGGTGTTTGGCGGCGGACCGGGTGATGCAGCCTATATCAAACAAATCACGGACCTGATGCGGGAGCGGGCCGTGGTGACGGCCGGGCGGTTGAACCTGACCGAATCAGCGGCCCTGATGCACCGGGCTGCAGCCTACGTCGGCCTTGATACCGGTCCCATGCACATGGCGGCCATGGCGGGCATTTCGGTGGTGGCCCTGTTCGGCCCCACCCATCCCGAACGGGTCGGCCCCTACGGGCCGGGGCATGTGGTCCTGCAGGCAGCGGGACTCGATTGCCTCTGCTGCCGCAAACGGACCTGCGGTCATTTGAGCTGCATGCGCGGAATCACCGTGGACAGGGTGGAGGCTGCAGTCATGGCCCAGGTTGGAAAGCAAACAACAGCGACACGCCCATGGATATCAGCCTGATCATCACCACCTACAACTGGAAGGAGGCCCTGCGGCTTTCGCTCGAAAGCGCTCTGGCCCAGGCCCTGCCACCGCTGGAGATTGTGGTGGCCGATGACGGCTCGCGACCGGACACGACCCAGCTGGTGTGCACGCTTGCAGCCACCTCACCGGTCCCCATCATCCACTCCTGGCAGGAGGACAAGGGCTTCCGTCTGGCCAGAAGCCGCAACAAGGCCATTGCCAAGGCGCGAGGCGAATACATTATCCTCATTGACGGCGACATCATCCTCCATCGTCACTTCATTGAGGATCACCTGGCCTTTGCCAGGCCCGGCTTCTTTGTCCAAGGGACGCGGGTGCTCCTGGGCCGTGAGCTTTCCCAGGGAATTTTGGAGCGTGGTCGGCTTGCACTGCCTTCCTTTGCCCGAGGGGTGGAAAACAAAAAGAACTGCCTGCGTTCGCCGCTGCTGGCCCGGCTCTTTTCCTTCACCAGCAGGCGTCTGCCCGGCATCAAGACCTGCAACTTCGCCTTCTGGAAAAAAGACGCCCTGGCGATCAACGGCTTCAACGAGGAGTTTGTCGGCTGGGGCCGGGAGGATTCCGAGTTCACCGCCCGGCTGCTGAATTCGGGCATCCGGCGCCAGAACCTGAAGTTTCTCGCCCTGGGATATCACCTTTACCATCCGATGAACACTCGGGACAGGCTGTCGATCAACGACGCCATCCTCAAGCGGACCATCGAGGAACGACTGCGCTGGTGCGAGCGGGGAATCGATCAGTATCTGCCGTGAGGCAGGTTTAGCGCCTGAGCGGCGGAGAGGGCGGCGGCGTCCAGCCGGCCTGGAGTTCGTGCAGCTTGGCGTACTTGTAGAAGGTGCCCTCGAAGTTGCCGAGAGCAATGACGAAGCCGGGCCAGCCATCGAGGATGCCGCGCTTGAGGATGTACATGTGGAAGAAGGACCAGAGGCCGCGCAGCAGGGCCCTGGCCATGGAGCCGCGCCGGCCGCGCTCGGCCAGTTTCTGCGCCCCCAGGGTGGAGTATTTGTTGGCCTTGTGCACCACCTCGGCAAGCCCCCGGAAGGGAAACTGCCAGATGGGGTGTTGCAGGTAGGCAGGCGGCAGCGGGCTTTTGATTTCGAATTCCTCATGTACCGGGTCGTTGCGGAAGACCAAGGCGCCTTTTTTAAAAAGCTGCGGTTGCCGATAATCCGGATAGAAGCCGGAATAGCGCATCCAGCGCCCCATGAAGAAGTTGCGCCGCGGGATGTAGTAGGCATCGGCCCGCGGCGCCTCCAGGCAGGCGAGCATCTCGTCGCGGGCCTCCGGGGTGCAGCGCTCGTCGGCGTCCAGGCTGAAGATCCAGTCGTGGCTGCAGGCCGCCATCGCCTGGTTGCGCAGATCGCCGAAGCCCCGGAAGTCGATCTGCACCACTCGCGCGCCCATGGCCTCGGCGATGGCAGCGGTCCCGTCCTGACTGTGTGAATCGGCGACCACGATTTCGTCGGCCCAGAGCACCGAGTTGATCGCGTCGCGGATCTTTTCCGCCTCGTTGAAGGCGATGATATAGACCGAAACCTGGTTCATGCCTGCCGGATGACCTGGGGCTGCGGCGGCCGGGCCTTGGCTGCGCCGGCAAGCTGGACCACGATGCGGTCGGTCTTTTGCAGGCGCTCCACCAGGGTTTTGAACAGGTGCCGGGAGACCTCCGGGTATTTCTCGATCAACTCGCTGAGCTTGTCGCCTGGAAAGCGCTTGATGGTGCAACGCCCGGCGGAGATGATCGAGGCCGAACGGGGTTCCTCGAGGATGGCCGCCATCTCGCCGAAATACTCGCCCGGCTCGGTGATTTCAGCGATCTTCTTGCCGGAACGAAGCACCGCCACCTTGCCGCGGACGAGCTTGAAGAAGTCCCGGTCCTTGTTACCCTCCTGAATGATGACGTCACCTTCCTCGTACTCTTCCACATCCGGGTTGACCAGATAAGCGGGCAGGCTCTCCTCGTGGGCAACGGTCCGCTTCAGCACCTCCTCGACGCTGGTGACGCCTTCGCGCGCCTTCTGCAGACCGGCCTCGCGCAGGGTGAACATACCCTCATGGATGGCAACCTTGCGCAGCTGTTCCTCGGACACCTCGGCCTGGATGGCCTTGGCCACCTCCTCGGTCACCTCCATCAGTTCAAAGAAACCGACCCGGCCCTTGTAGCCGAGGCCGTTGCATTCCGTGCAACCCTTGGCCTTGAACAGGTGCAGGCTCTCCAGCTCGTTTTCCTGAAAGCCGGCGCTGAGCAGATATTCCCGATCGTATTTGGCGGGCGTTTTACATTTGGTGCACAGTTTCCGTCCCAGGCGCTGGGAGAGGACCATGGTCAGGGAGGAAGCCAGGACATACGCGGGGATGCCGATATCGACCATACGGCTGACCGTGGCCGGCGAATCGTTGGTGTGCAGGGTGGAGAAGACCAGATGGCCGGTCATGGCCGCCTTCATGGCGATCTCGGCGGTTTCGATGTCGCGAATCTCGCCGACCATGATGATGTCCGGGTCCTGACGGAGAAAGGCCTTCAGCGCCGCGGCAAAGGTCATGCCAACCTCAGGGTTGACGTGGACCTGATTGATGCCCTTGAAGTTGAACTCCACTGGATCCTCGGCGGTGAGGATCTTTATGTCCTCCTTGTTGAGCGAATTGAGGGCCGAATAGAGGGTGACGGTCTTACCGGAACCGGTCGGCCCGGTGACCAGCAGCAACCCCTGCGGCCGGTTGAGGCAGCGGCGCAGGGAGGCAAAGGTTTCGTGGGTGAAGCCGAGTTTGGTCAGATCGACGTTGAGCGAGCTCTTATCGAGAATACGGAGAACGATGCCCTCGCCGTGCAGCAGCGGCAGGGTGGAGACGCGGAAATCCACCGCCGTGTTCCGGCCCATCCGCATCTTGATACGGCCGTCCTGGGGCACGCGCCGCTCGGTGATGTTGAGGCCGGCGAGAATTTTCATGCGGGCGGCCATGGCGTTTTTGATGGTCAGGGGCAGGTTCATGGACTTGAACAGGGCGCCGTCCTTGCGGTAGCGGACCTGCATGGTCTTCTCGAAGGGCTCGATGTGGATGTCGCTGACCCCCTCCTGCACTGCCTTGACCAGGATGCCGTTGACCAGCTTGATGATTGGTGCGTCGGACGCGGAGAACTGCTCAAACGCCTTGTCGTCGTCGCCGCCGCTCTCAATCTCGAAATCCTCGGCCGCGTCGGAAACCAGGGCGCCGAAGTCCTCGACCTGGGTGATGGTCGCTGTCTCGTCGGTCTCCGGTTCGGAGAGAAAGAAGCTCTTATACTCCTCGTCGCTGATCTTGTAGTATTTACGGTAGGCGTCGATGATGTCCTTGGCGGTGGAAACGCAGACATGCAACTCGCGCCGGACGATATCCTGCAGCTGTTCCACTTCCAGGGTGTCCGTGGGCTCGGCCATGG
>CAZFPV010000010.1:0-18042 GCA_964521155.1 uncultured Desulfobulbus sp.
CCACGAGGCCTTCACGGCCATGCGCGCCCGCGGCGCCAAGGTGACGGACATCGTCGTCCTGGTCGTGGCCGCCGACGACGGCGTCATGGACCAGACCAAGGAGGCCATCGCCCATTCGCAGGCGGCCGGCGTGCCGATCGTGGTTGCGGTCAACAAGATTGACAAGGACAACGCCGATCCCGACCGGGTCAAGCGAGAGCTGAGCGATTTCGGTCTTATTCCCGAGGCCTGGGGCGGCCAGACCATTTTCTGCGAAACCTCGGCCAAGAAGGGAATCGGCATCGAGGAACTGCTCGAGTCCATCCAACTGCAGGCCGAGATCCTCGAACTCCGGGCCGATCCGGAGCGCAAGGCCAAAGGCACGGTCATCGAGGCCCAATTGCACAAGGGCCGCGGCCCAGTGGCCACGGTGCTGGTCCAGGAGGGCACGCTCCGGCCGGGCGACAACTTTGTCGCCGGCATCTGGAGCGGCAAGGTGCGTTCGCTGACCAACGAGCGCGGTGAGCAGGTGCTTGAGGCCGGGCCATCCATTCCGGTCGAGGTGCAAGGGCTTTCCGGCGTGCCCCAGGCCGGCGATGAGTTCATCGTCGTGCCCGATGAGAAGATGGCCAAATCGGTGGCCTCCTCCCGCCAGCTCAAGGCCAGGGAGGTTGAACTGGCCGCCGCCTCCAAGGTGTCGCTCGACAACCTCTTTGAGAAGATGGCCGAGCAGGATGTCAAGGAACTGCGGGTTGTGCTCCGCGCCGATGTCCAGGGCACGCTCCAGGCCTTCGGTCAGGCTGCCGAAAACCTCTCGACCAAGGCCATCCGGGTCCGCTCCCTGCATGAGGGCACAGGCTCGATTACCGAGAACGATATCCACCTGGCTGCCGCCTCCGACGCCATCATCATCGGCTTCAATGTCCGGCCGACTGTCAAGGTCAAGGAACTGGCCGATCGCGAGGGGGTTGACGTCCGCTCCTACGACGTCATCTATCACGCCCTCGAGGACATCGAGAAGGCGATGAAGGGCATGCTCGAACCGACCTTCGAGGAACGGGTCATCGGCACCGCCGAGGTGCGCGAGACCTTCCAAGTTCCCAAGATCGGCACCATCGCCGGCTGTTCGGTTATCGCCGGCAAGATGGAGCGGAACGCGCGGGTGCGGGTGATGCGCGAAGGCGTGGTGGTTTACACCGGCAGGCTCGGTTCGTTGCGGCGGTTCAAGGACGACGTCAAAGAGGTGCTGACCGGTTTCGAGTGCGGTATCGGCGTGGAGAACTACAACGATATCAAGATCGGCGACCACCTCGAGGCCTTTGTGCTCGACGAGGTCGAGGCCACCCTGTAGGCGAGGGGTTCCATGGATTTCGATTTTAAACTGCCCGGACTGGGCCGGCCTGAGAGTTCGAGGCCCAAGCGGGTCGCCGAGGCGATCAAGAACGAGTTGACCCTGCTGCTCTTGCGGGATGTGGCTGACCCCCGGTTGACCGGAGTTGCCCTCACCCGGGTAATCGTCACCCCGGACCTCAAGCAGGCCAAGGTCTACTTCTCCGTGCCGTCGGGAACGGATCACGGCCCCGCGGGCAAGGGGATGAACCGGGCCAGGGGATTTTTCCGCAGCCATCTGGCCAAGGTCCTCAACATGCGCTACACGCCCGAGTTGCTGTTTTATTTCGACGAACTCAACGAGGAGGTGCGGCGCATCGACGATCTGTTTCGGCAGATCGACAAGGAGCGGAGCGATGAACAGCCCTGATCAGGCAGTCCTTGCGGCGGTGCGGGACAGGGGGCATATTCTCCTGATGACCCACTTCAATCCAGATGCGGACGCCTTGGGCTCACTGCTCGGGCTGGCCGAGATCCTCGAAGGCATGGGCAAGCGGGTGTTCCGCTATCTGGAGGAGTCGGCGCCGGCCATGTATCGCTTTCTGCCCGGATGCGCCCAGGTGCAGACCGACATGGAGCGGGTGCGGGAGTTCGTCGCCCAGGCCGGGGAGGGTATCCTTGCGCTTTGCCTCGATTGCGGCGACGAGGGACGGCTGGGCCGGAACAGCAAGGAGTTGATGACCATCCGGCCGATGGTGGTGATCGATCATCACAAGGGCAATACCGGTTTTGGCGAGGCTGCCTGGATTGAGCCGCAGCGCTCCTCCACCGGCGAAATGCTCTACGACCTGGCCGAGGCGCTGGGGGCCGGGATCTCGCTCAAGGCGGCCGAGTGTCTGTACGCAGCCATCAGCGCCGACACCGGCTCGTTCAAGTACGACTGCACCAGCAGCCACACCCACCACGTGGCCGGCGAATTGATCCGCTTGGGTGCGCGGCCTGCCGCAGTGGCCAACAACCTCTACGACAACTTCTCCCTCGGGCGGGTGCGCCTGATGCAGGAGGTGCTGGCCACACTGGAGATGCACGACCGCGACCGGATCGCGGTCATCCGGGTGACCCAGAAGATGCTCGAGCGGACCTTCACCACCATGGAGGATACCGAGCATTTCATCAATTTTCCCCGGGCGATACGGTCGGTGCGGGTGGCGGTCTTTCTTAAGGAGATTGCGCCGGATCTGGTCTCCGTCAGCCTGCGGGCCAAGGGCCAATGCGACGTTTCGCTGGTCGCCGCCCGATATGGCGGCGGCGGTCACCGCAACGCCAGCGGCTTTCGCCTTCGGGGGCTGACCCTGGACAAGATGCGGGACGATCTTGTCGTCCTGCTGCGGCAGGAGATGCAGGGTTGATTGATGGGTGAGGGTCAGCCGCTGGTCGCCGCCGGTCCGGAAGGCGATGGCCGGGTCTATCTTGTGGACAAGCCCGAGGGGCTGACTTCGTTTGCCATTGTCCGTCGGATCCGGCGACTGCTCGGCATCAAGAAGGTCGGCCATGCCGGCACCCTGGACCCCTTTGCTACCGGCCTTCTGATTGTCTGCGTCGGCAGGACGGCTACCCGGCACATCGACCGTTTCATGGGCGGCCGTAAAACCTACCTGGCCACGCTCCAGCTTGGGGTCGAGACCGAGACCCAGGACCCGGAAGGGCAGGTGACCCGGACCACCCAGGTGCCAGAACTAGACCTGGACGTCATCGCACGCTGCCTGTGGGCCCATGTCGGGCCGCAACAGCAGGCGCCGCCGCCATATTCGGCGGCCAAGCACAAGGGCAAGCCCCTCTACGCCTATGCCCGCCAGGGAGTGACGATCACCAAAGAGCCCCGGCCCATCGAGATATTTTCCCTCTCCTGCGAGGGCTATGACCCTGCCGCCTGCCGGCTGGAGATTGCGGTCACCTGCAGCCGCGGCACCTACATCCGGGTACTGGCCGCCGACATCGGCCGCGACCTGGGCTGCGGCGCCCATCTCATTCGCCTGCGCCGGGTCGCCAGTGGTCCCTTCACCGTAGCTGCCAGCCTGCCGGGCAGCGACCTCTTCGCCGACCACGGCCGTCAGGCGCTCTTGGACCGCAGTCTTGGCCTGGACGAGGCCCTGCGGGCCGCAGGCTTTGAAACGCTTTGCGCTGGCGCGGTTTGAGCGCGTAGAGTATAGAGTACACATCGGTCCTCCCGCGGCATCCCTCTGACGCGGACCAGGGGATCCATCATCCAGACTCCAGCCGAGGCCGAGGGAAATTGCTTTGCTGGCAGCAGAAGGACAGACGGAGGTGCCCATGGCACAGACAACGGAACGAAAGAAAGAACTCATCGAACAATTCAAGATCCACGAGACCGATACCGGCTCCTGCGAGGTGCAGATTGCCCTGCTGACCGAGCGGATTCTGTATCTGACCGACCATTTCAAGACCCACGCCAAGGATCACCATTCCCGCCGGGGCCTGCTGAAGCTGGTCGGTCAGCGCCGCAACCTGCTCAAATACCTGCAGAAGAAAGATATCGCCAAATACCGGACGCTCATCGGGCAGCTCGGCATCCGCAAGTAACCAAATCCCCGCCGGAGGGGGAACCGCAGTGGTTCCCCCTCCGTTTATCCCGCACACGCGTCTGCCCTGTCGGCAGCGGAACGGTCATGAAGACACAAAGGACACGGTGAGAGGAGCCCGCCCGGGCGATTGTCGCAGCCTCCTTTGTGCCTTCGTGACGCACATTCGCCGCATCCAGGCGCATCGTCCATGCACAACGAACCATCCGGCCAGGCCGGAACAGGAGTATCCATGATTACAACAGTAGAAACCGAAATCGGTGGTCGCGTCATCACCATGGAAATCGGCAAAATGGCCAAGCAGGCCAATGGGTCGGTGGTGGTGTCCAGCGGCGACAACAAGGTGCTGGTCACGGTTGTAGCGGAAAAGGAGTCCAAGAACCTGGGCTTCCTGCCGCTGACCATCGAGTATCAGGAGCGGATGTACGCCGCCGGCCGGATACCGGGCAGCTACTTCCGCCGAGAGATCGGCCGCCCGAGCGAGAAGGAGGTATTGACCTGCCGCCTCATCGACCGGCCCCTGCGGCCGCTGTTCCCGGACGGCTATTCCAGCGAGACCCAGCTGATCGCCACCGTCTTTTCCGCCGACCAGGAGTTCGACCCGGACGTCCTGGCCATGAACGGCGCCTCCACCGCCCTGATGATTTCCAACATCCCCTTTGCCGGACCGGTGGCCGCCGCCCGCGTTGCCTACCTCGACGGCCAGTACGTGCTCAATCCCAGCCGGAGCCAGCTTGAACAATCGAAGCTCAGTCTGGTGGTGGCCGGCACCCGCAATGCCGTGGTCATGGTCGAAGGACGGGCCGAGGAAATGAGCGAGGATATCGTTCTGGAGGCGATCTTTTTCGCCCATGCCGGTATTCAGCCCCTCATCGACCTGCAGTTGCAACTGCAGAAAGAAGTCGGCAAGAGCAAGCGGCAGGTCATCCCGCCTCAGGTCAACGAGGCCCTGCGGGCCAGGGTGATGGAAGTCGCCGCCGCCGGCATGGAGGAGGTGGTGACCACCGCTGACAAGATGGCCCGCTCTGAGCGCTACGATCTGCTCAAGGACGAGGTGCTGGCCCAGATCGACCCCGAGATGTGCGACGAACCCGGCCAGGTCAAGGAGCTGCTCAGCGAGTACAAGAAAAACGTGATGCGGGACCGGATTGTCAACAAAGGCATCCGCATCGATGGCCGCAACTTCGAAGACGTCCGTCCCATCGCCTGCGAGGTCGGCATCCTGCCCCGTGCCCACGGTTCAGCTCTCTTCACCCGCGGCGAGACCCAGGCCCTGGTCATCGGCACCCTGGGCAGCGAACGCGACGAGCAGCATTTGGAAGGCCTGGGCGGCGACGTCTATCGCCGCTTCATGCTCCACTACAACTTTCCGCCCTTCTGCGTCGGCGAGGTCCGCCGCCTGAGCGGGCCCAGCCGCCGCGACATCGGTCACGGCACCCTGGCCCGCCGCGGCGTCGAGGCGGTCCTGCCCTCGGGCGAGGTCTTTCCCTACACCCTGCGGGTGGTCTCCGAGGTCCTTGAATCCAACGGTTCCTCCTCCATGGCCACGGTCTGCGGCGCCAGCCTGGCCCTGATGGACGCGGGCGTGCCGATCAAGGCGCCGGTTTCGGGCGTGGCCATGGGCCTGATCAAGGAGGGCGACAAGGTGGTGGTCCTCACCGACATCCTCGGCGACGAGGATCATCTCGGCGACATGGATTTCAAGGTGGTCGGCACCAGCGAGGGCATCACCGGCCTGCAGATGGACATCAAGATCGAGGGCGTTGACCGCGTGGTCATGGGCACGGCCCTGTCCCAGGCCAAGAAGGGTCGCCTCCACATCCTCGAGAAAATGGGGGAGGCCATCAGCTCGCCCCGGGCTGTGGTTTCCGAGCACGCGCCCAAATATGTGACCCTCAAGATCAATCCGGACAAAATCCGCGACATTATCGGCCCCGGCGGCAAGATCATCCGCGAGATGACCGCCGAGTTTGACTCCAAGATCGACGTCGAGGATGATGGCACGATCAAGATCTTCAGCAGCAGCACCGAGTCGGCCAACGCCCTCATTCGTCGCATCCAGGAGATCACGGCGGTGCCTGAAGTCGGTAGGATTTACGAGGGCGAGGTGCGAACCATCAAGGAGTTCGGCGCCTTTGTCCAGATCCTTCCTGGCACGGACGGCATGGTGCACATCTCCGAGCTGGCCAACGAACGGGTGAAGCAAGTCACCGACGTGGTCAAGGAAGGCGACATCATCAAGGTCAAGGTGGTCGAGATCGACAACCGCGGTCGGATTCGCCTGAGCCGCAAGGCTGCCCTCGCGGAAGGCGAGAAATGACCGGGAGTTGTCATAGCTGATCGCAATGGAGCCGGCTGCCGTGGAATGCGGCGCCGGCTTTTTTTTTTAGCCCACCCTGGGCACCGAGAACAACAAAGGCATATTCTGGGAGTGCGATGAACACGGTGGAAGTGGCTTGTACCTGGCTGGATCCTGAGCGGAGCGCCGGCCTGCCACTGCCGTCTTACGAGACGGCGCAGGCCTCGGGCATGGATGTGGCGGCTTGCATCGACGAACCGGTGCGGATCGGCCCGGGCGAGATCAGGCTGATCGGTTGCGGGTTTGCCGTGGCCATCCCAGCGGGATACGAGATTCAGGTGCGGCCGCGTTCCGGCCTGGCTGTGCGGCATGGGGTGACGGTGATAAACGCTCCGGGTACCATTGATGCCGATTATCGCGGCGAGATCAAGGTCGGGCTGGTCAATCTGGGCAGGGAACCGTTCACGGTGCGGCGCGGCGATCGGATTGCCCAGATGGTGCTGGCCCCGGTGTTCAGGGCGACGCTAGCCCTGCGCGGATCCCTGGAAGAGACCGCGCGCGGATCTGGCGGGTTCGGCTCCACCGGCCTGCGCTGAGACTGGCAAGGCTCGCTCGGAGCGCATGCAATGAAATTCACCGTGCTTGGCAGCGGCAGCAAGGGCAATTGCACCCTGGTGGAATCCGGGTCCACCCGACTGCTCATCGACAACGGCTTTTCCGGCAAGGAACTGATCGGCCGGCTGGCCACCCATGGTATCGGCCCGGAGACGCTCTCAGCCATCGTGGTCACCCATGAGCACGACGATCACGTCCGCGGCGTGGGGGTTGTAGCCAGGCGGCTGAACCTGCCGGTGTATGCCAACGCCGGAGCCCTGCGGGCCGCGGAGCAGCGCCTGGGCAGGCTACCTGAGATCCGCGAGTTTGGAACCGGCGAGGCCTTTGTCGTCGATAACCTCCAGGTCCATCCCTTTGCCGTATCCCACGACACCAGCGACCCGGTCGGATTCATCGTCAATGACGGTTCGGTCCGCCTCGGGTATTGCACCGATACTGGCAGGATCACCCAGCTGATCCGACACCATCTGCGGCAATGCGAGGCCCTGATCCTGGAAGCCAACCACGATGTCCAGATGCTTAGGGATGGGCCCTATCCGCTGGCGCTGCAGCAGCGGGTGCTTTCCAGCATGGGCCACCTGGCCAACACCGACGCCGTTGCCTGCGCCGATGAACTGGCGGGCGAACGGCTGCGGCTGCTGGTGCTCGCCCACCTCAGCGAGGTCAACAACCATCCCGATCTGGTGCTGGAGGCGGCGCGCCAGCGTCTGGGCGGCCACGGGCATTTACGCGTGATGCTCGCCGGCCAGCGGCAGGTCGGTCCGGTGCTGGAAATGCCGCCGCCAGGGCACGGAACGGCGGGGCGGACACAGATCGGTGGTGGTGCGAACAGTTTGGAGGAGCGTTGCGGTTGATGGTTGCGGCGCAACTTCGGCAAGGATCTGCATTGTGTTTCGTTTGAACAAAGCCAGCATCGCCTTCCGGCTCACCGTTCTGGTCATCTGCTTCAGCAGCATGGTGGCGGTGGTGGCAACGGCGATCCAGCTCTACCTCGATTACCGGCGGGATCTCCAGGGGCTGTATGCCTTTTTCACTGCCATCGAGGAAACCAGCCTCAGGCCGATCGAGGAGAGCGTCTGGGTTCTGGATGACCTGCAGGTCAACCTGCAGCTCGAGGGCTTGATCAAGCGCGAGGGCATTGTCCACGCTGTGGTGGAAATGAACGGTGAGGTTGCCTGGCAGAAGGGCGATCCTACCGCCGGCAAGAGCACCATTACCCGCACCTTTCCCTTGCTGCATCAGGTCCGCAACGGCAAGGAACTGATCGGGCAGCTGCGGGTGGTGGCCTCCCGTCACGTCATCTATGACAGGCTCCTGGACAGGATTGTCATCCTGCTGATCAGCAACACCCTGAAGACCTTTCTCGTCTCCGGCTTTATCCTGCTCCTCTTCCAGAAGCAACTGACCCGCCACCTTATCCGTCTGGCCGACTTTGTCCGAAAGATCGACCTGCGCCACACCAGGCCCATGCCGCTGGTGCTTGATCGGCCCCCGTCACGGAGTCCTGATGAGATCGATCAGGTCGTTTCAGTGCTCAATGAACTCTGCATGGGCGGGTACCTGGCCTTTGACCGCCTGCAGGCGCAAGAGGAGCGCCTGCGGTTGTTTTTCGACGCGGCCGGCGAGGCAGTGTTCGGGGTGGACATCCATGGCGTCTGCACCTTTGTCAACCGCGCTGGCCTGGAGTATTTTCAGGAGACCGACCAAGGGGCGCTGATTGGTCGAAACCTGCTTGCGCTGATTGAAGAGCAGGGGCGGTTGTGCGAATTGCCGTGCACCCTCTGCGTCCAGGTCAGGGCGACGCTCAGGGAATCCCGGGTGCTGGAGACCGAGGACGTGGCCCTCCACCGATCCGATGGTACAGCGCTGCGCGTCTCCCTGCGTTCTTACCCGGTTCTGGAGCACGGCTGCTGCGTGGGTGCTATCGTGTTTTTTTCCGATATCAGCAGGCAGCAACAGCTTGAGCAGGAGAAACTCCTGTTTGCCCGGGTCATCCGACAGGCTCCGGCCCTGATTCTCATCACCAACGCCGTCGGGGTGATCGAGTACGGCAATGCCAGTCTGGAAAAGGTTTTCGCCCAGCCCGCCGCGACGGTATTGGGGAAAGAGGCGGTCGACTGCTTCAAAATCCTCGGCTTTGCGCCCGATATCCAGGTGACCCAGGTGCAGAATGCGGTCCGCGACGGCAAGGCCTGGGCCGGACGATTTACCTTTACCAATGCGGCCGGAAAGCGCATCAGCCTGGAAATGGAGGTGCTGCCCATCACCAATCAGGGCTGTGCGCTCGAGCATATCATGATCCTGGGGCGAGATGTCACCCGGGAACAGGAACTGCTCGAGCAGCTGCAGCATGCCCAGAAGATGGAGACTATCGGCAAACTGGCTTCCTCCATTGCCCATGAATTCGGTAATCCCCTCCTCGGCATCCGCTTTGCACTGCGGGAGGTCAAGCAGCGGCCGGGACTTGACGCCGAGGCCCGCAACATGCTGCGCCTGGCGGAGGAGGAGTGCGACCGGATGCGCAAACTGCTGCGCGACCTGCAGCGCCTCAACCGTCCTAGCTCCAGCCGGACCGAGCCCTGCGACCTGCACCGGCTGATCGAGAATGTGCTGGCCCTGCATCGGAATTATCTGGAGAAGAAGCGGATCTGCGTGGTCAGGGCTTATGACGGCCAGAATATCATTCTGCTGGCAGTGGAAGATCAGATTCGCCAAGTGCTGGTCAATCTGATGCTGAACGCCAGCGACGCCATGACCGATCAGGGCGGCGTGCTGGTTATCAGTACCGCCGTACAGGTGGGGGAGGCGCATATCTCCTTTGAAGATACGGGTCCTGGCATACGGCAAGAGCATTTGGAGCGGATTTTCGAGCCGTTCTTCACCACCAAGGCGGCGAGCGAAGGCACCGGCCTTGGCCTGTCGGTTTCCTACGGCATCGTCCGGGCCCACGGAGGCGCCATCGAGGTGCAGTCGGCTGCCGGGAAAACCGTGTTCACCGTCAAACTGCCCATGCGGACCACTCTGGAGATGGCGGATGAGGCCAGGGAGGTGGAGGCCTAACCGCGGGGGTGGTAGCGGCGGTGGGTCGATTTCAACCGGGAGGCGTCGATGTGGGTGTAGATCTGGGTGGTGGCGATGTCGGCGTGCCCCAGCATCATCTGCACTGAACGCAGGTCGGCGCCACCGGCGAGCAGATGGGTGGCGAACGAGTGGCGGAGCATGTGCGGGCTGATCTCCCGGGAGATGCCGGCCTTGAGCGCGATCTCACCGATGATCTGCCAGAAGCGGTTTCTGGTCATGCCGGCGCCGCGGTTGGAGACAAAGAGCAGGGGGCTGGGCCGGCGCTTGATCAGCGCAGGTCGACCGCGTTCCAGGTAGTCGCGGATGACCGCTGCCGCTGCCGAGGAAAAAGGCACCACCCGCTCCTTGTCGCCCTTGCCGAGGATGCGCACATGGCCGTTGTTCAGGTTGCAGCCGTTGACCGGCAGGTGCACCAGCTCCGAAACGCGCAGGCCCGAGCCGTAGAGCAAGTGGAGCATGGCATAGTTGCGCAGGGTCAGCGGCGGCATGATTTCGGGCAGGGCCAGGAGGGCGTCGACCTCAGCGATGCTGAGCGCCTTGGGCAGGCTGCGGCCCGTTTTCGGGGCGTCGATCTCGGCAACCGGGTTTTCGCTGATCAGGCCCTGCTCGATGAGATAGCGGAAAAAGGCGCGCAAGGCAGCCAGCCTGCGCCCGTTGGAGCGGACACTGATGCCGCGCTGGTGGCAGAGGCGGAAAAACTGCTGGATATGCTCGCGCTCGATCTGTCGCGGAGGAGGCTGGCAATCCCGGTTGAGGAAGTCCAGCACGGCGGCCAGGTCGGCCCGGTAGGCGGCGACGGTGTTGGCAGCCAGCCTGCGCTGCACGGTCAGGTACTGGAGGAAGAGCGGAATCTGGTCGGTGAAGAGATCGATCTGCAGGGTCGTACTCTGGGGATGGGAAAAAAACGCCCCGACGGGAACCGTCAGGGCGTCTGGTTCAAACCCGACTTCTCATCCGGTTGAACTTGCGAAGTTTACGCAGGGCTTCAGCGGCTTTGCGGCGTTTTTTCACGCTGGGCTTCTCGTAATACTCACGCCGTTTCAGCTCTCGTTTGATACCGTCGATCTGCAGTTTCTTCTTCAGCTGCCTGATCGCGTATTCAAGGTCACCTCTGACATCTACTTCGATCATGATTGCATCACATCCTTTGGTGGTTGGCCGGGGCCGTTAGTAAGAGTGGTGTTTGAAAAACACGATAAACTACCCTCATCGCTATTGCTTGTCAATGCAAATATCCGGATCCCGGTCGTACCCCGGCTGCCGCGGCATGGTCCTGTCAACGGGACCTGACCCCATGACGGAGGATAAGCGGTTCCTGCAACCGCGGCCGCATTGGTGGCATTGTTTTGATTGTTTTTCTCCTTGTCGCTGGTACCATGGGAGACATTCCCGCCGGCAGGGGCGGCGCGGGGCGGCTGTGAACATCAATGAGGAGGTCGATTATGGCGAAATTACGATTGGCGTTGATTGCCGGTGGAAAATCGGATGAGCGCGAGGTGTCGCTCAGGGGCGCGGCCGGGGTGGACAAGGCTCTGGATCCGGAAAAATATGAGGTCACACGGTACGATCCCGCCACCGATCTGAGCCGGATCGCCGCCGATGCCGACCGTCTGGACGCGGCCTTCATCCTGCTCCACGGCGTCTATGGCGAGGACGGGACTATCCAGGGTTTCCTCGACCTGCTTGGCGTTCCCTATCAGGGCGCCGGGGTGCTGGGCAGCGCCCTGGCCATGGACAAGAACCTGGCCAAGATCATGTACCGGCTGGCCGGCCTGCCCGTTGCCCCCTGGGTGATGGTCGAGCCTGGCGACCTGGCCGATACCGGCCGGATCACCGCCAGCGTCAAGCTGCCCTGCGTGGTCAAGCCCGTACGGCAGGGCTCTTCCATCGGCATGACCATCGTCCGTGAGGCCGAACAGTTGCTGCCGGCCCTGCACCTGGCCCTGCGGCACGACAGCGAGGTGATGGTGGAGGAGTATATCAAGGGGCGCGAGCTCACGGCCGGGGTGCTGGGCAATGCCGATCCACAAGCCCTGCCGCTGATTGAAATCATTCCCGACAGCCGGTACGATTTCTTCAACTACGAGGCCAAGTACCAGCCCGGGGCGAGTCGCGAAATCTGTCCGGCGCCGGTTGACGAGGCAGTGCGGAAGAAGGCTCAGGACTATGCGGTGCGGGCGCACCACGCCCTGCAGCTGCGGGGCTACAGCCGCACCGATATGATTCTTTCCGGCGACGAGCTGTATATCCTGGAGACCAACACCATCCCCGGGATGACGCCCACCAGCCTGCTTCCCCAGGCTGCGGCCGAGGCCGGGCTGCCGTTTGCCGCCCTGCTCGACCGCTTGATCGAACTGGCGCTGGAAACGAAGAAGACGCACTAAGCCGGAGCGAGGCGGTGGTTTGTCGATGGCGCCGCCAGCCGGTCAGAATCGGGTCGCGAAGTAGGGTTCCAGCACCTTGGGCAGCCGGACCGTGCCGTCAGCCTGCTGGTGGTTCTCGAGGATGGCCAGCAGGGTGCGGCCGACCGCCAGGCCTGAGCCGTTGAGGGTGTGCACCAGGCGGCTCTTTTTCTCGCCCTTGGGGCGGTAGCGGATGCCGGCCCGCCGGGCCTGGAAATCAAGAAAATTGGAGCAGGAGGAGATCTCCCGGTAGGTGTTCTGGCCCGGCAGCCAGACCTCGATGTCGTAGGTCTTGGCGGCGGAAAAGCCGAGATCGCCCGAACAGAGGGCCACCACCCGGTAGGGAAGTTCCAGCAGTTGCAAGGTCTCCTCGGCATCAGCCAGCAACCGTTCCAGTTCCTCGGCCGACTGCTCCGGGCTGGTGAACTTGACCAGTTCCACCTTGTCGAACTGGTGCTGGCGGATGAGGCCGCGGGTGTCCTTGCCGTAGGAGCCGGCCTCGGAGCGGAAGCAGGGGGTGTAGGCGGTGTATTTCAGCGGCAGCGCGCCTTCCTCCAGGGTCTCGTCGGCATGGATGTTGGTTACCGGCACCTCGGCCGTGGGGATCAGCCACAGATCCCAGCCTTCCAGTTTGAACAGATCCTCCTTGAACTTGGGCAACTGACCGGTGCCGGTCATGGTTTTGGAGTTGACCAGGAAGGGCGGCAGTACCTCGGTGTAGCCGTGCCGCTGGGTGTGCAGGTCGAGAAAAAAGCTGACCAAGGCCCGTGACAGCCGCGCTCCGAACCCCTTGAGCAGGGCAAACCGGGCCCCGGCCAGGCGGGCGGCGGTCTCGAAGTCGAGGATGCCAAGCCCTTCGCCGATCTCCCAGTGGGGCTTGGGGGCAAAGGAAAAGGCGGGAATCTCCCCCCAGCGCTTGATCTCCAGGTTGTCGCGTTCATCCCGGCCCTTGGGCACGGAATCGTCGCAGAGATTGGGGATGGTCATGATGAGGTCCTGGAGTTCGGCCTCGATCTCGGCCAGGCCGGCGTCAAGTTCCTTGATCCGCTCCGAGACCTGGCGCATCTCCACGATCAGGGGCTCGGCCTGGGCGCTTTCCCCGCGCTGCTTCATGGCGGCAATGGTCCTCGAGACCGTGTTGCGCTCGTTTTTCAGAGCCTCGGCCTGGGCAAGCGCGATGAGGCGGCGGCCATCGGTCTGGGCAAAGCGGTCAAGAATCTGGGGATCAAGTCCCCGCAGCTGGCTCTTTTGGCGGACCAGGTCGAGGTGTTCACGGACAAATCGTAATTCAAGCATGGCAAGGGCAGTGGCTGAGGGAAGGGATTGCGGGTTGCGGGCTGGCAGCTGGAACTAGCCGGTTGCACGGCTTTTATCACGACGGGCGGGGAAACGCAACGGCTATTCAATTGCTTTTATCCCTCCGGTTTGCTACCCTTTTCCTCCCGCTGACGCGCACGCCAACCACGAACTCTTCCCTGTGTCCAGGCCGCCATGATCCAACCCAGCCACTCCTTCCTCGTCTTCCTGGCCGAACTCCGTCGTTCGCTGAGGCTGCTGGGGCTGTCCATGGTGGCTGCGACCGGGGTCCTGTTTTTTCTCTCCCCCAGGGTGATGGCCCTGCTCCAAACTCATCTGGGCGAGAAGCTCTATTTTTTTTCCGTGGCCGGCCCCTTCCTCGCCCATGTCCGGCTGGCCTTTTTCGGGGCCATCGTTCTGCTGATGCCGCTCTTGATGCAGGTACTGTGGCAGGCCCTGGGCAAACCCTTTGGCTTGTCGCGCCGGCAGGTGTTCTGGTTCGTGCTGGCCACCTGCGTTCTCTTTTATGGCGGCGCCCTGTTCTGCGCCCTGGTCACCCTGCCGTTTGGCATCAAGTTTCTCCTCGGTTTTCAGTCGGAGCAACTCAAGGCAGTGATCTCGGTCAGTCGCTTTGTCAACTTTGTCGCCCTATTCGTGCTCGCCTTTGGCGCCATCTTCGAGCTGCCGGTGTTCATGGTCTTCAGCGCCAGGGTGGGGGTGGTCCGCCGCCAGACCTACGAGAAACACCGGCGCTATGCACTCCTGGCAATCGCCGTCCTTGCTGCGCTCTTGACGCCGACCCCGGACCTGGTCAACATGGCGCTCATGGGCGGGCCGTTGTATCTGCTTTACGAGTGCGGGATCCTGCTCATTCGCCTGCTGCCCGTAGACACGCCGGTTGTGGCGAAAACCGAGCCAGCGGACGAGTGAGCTCAGCCAAGCGGCTGGCGCGGCTCAGAAGGAGATCACCCGGATGCCGTGGGTGAGCAGCAGGGCAGCAGTGACGCCGGACCTTGGCTCCAGCCCGCAGGAGGGGCTGCCGGATTTGAGCAGGCAGCAGTCGATGCCCTGGGCCTGGGCGATGGCCAGCACCATCTGGGCCCCGCGGATGAAGGGCGCGCTCAGATCGTTGCCGTGCCGGTCGATCACCTTTGCCGTCCCGGCCAGGACGGCGTGGCCGTCGCCGCCAACCAGATCAGCGGCGGGCCGGGGCGTGGGCAGCCCGCCCAGTTGTTCCGGGCAGACGGGAATCCAGTGGTATTGGGCCAGTTGCTCCATGCAGTGAGGACTTGGCTTGCTTTGGCCGTCGTATCTGGTACATAGTCCGGTGAGGCAGGCGCTGACCAGGCAGGTGCGGGTTGGGTTGGACATGGGATAATCGGTGTTGGTTGAATGGAACGACAAGGAAACATGGCCCCTGGCCGGCGAAGCGACGATGTCCGACCGAACCGGAAAGCGCTCTGGATTCTTGGGGTTGCAGTGGTCGTCCTCTGCCTGCTGTGGTTTCTTTTTGCCCCCGGCCGGGGCTACATGCAGTACCGGAAACTGCAGCGGGAGATCGACAGTCTGACCGAGGAGAACAGCCGGCTGGAGGCGAAGAACACGGAACTCGTCGAGGATATCAAGCGACTCAAGTCGGATGAGGCCTACATCGAGGATGTGGCCCGCAAGAAACACGGTCTGCTGAAAAAAGACGAGATGGTCTATGAGTTCGAGCCGGCCAAGAAAAAGAAATGACCATCTCAAGACAATCGCCTGCCTGGTCCTGAACGGTGACGGGGCGGGCCGCACGGGCCCGGGGCGGTCAAGCTCAGGTAAATCCGCCCTTGGCGGCACAACCGGCTGGCCGATCCGAGGGGGAGGCCAGCCGGTTCGCCGAACGGCAAGGTGCTGAGATCAGCTTGGCGACCTGGGCGCCGCCGCAGTGGGGGCAGTGCACCGGTTCGGTCGTGGCGCCCGTGGTCAGGATCTCGAACTGTTGGCCGCAGTCGCGACAACTGTATTCAAATAGAGGCATGGGGTGCTCCTGGTCATTGGCATGCCGCCCGGGTCGGCATGGAAGGGATAGTCTGTGCAGGTCACGATACGATTCGAGGACGCGTTTGTCAGCTGAAAAAGTGCATGAAGCCATGGCCGGCGGGCAACCACCACCGACATCCATTGATCCGGCCGCCCTGGCGGAGTTGGCCGCGGCCCTCAGGGCGAGCCTGCGGGTGCACCGTCAGTCGGGCATCGTCTCCTATCCGCTGACGCCGGCCCTCCGGCGTTTCCTGGATGCGAAGACCAGGCAGGCGGATCAGCCGGAGCCCAAGACGCCGGCCCGACAGCCCGCTGGCAACCGCGCAGAGGGGCGGCCAAGGGCCGAGGTTTCACGTCAAGCGGAAGGCGGCGGCCCGGATGCGCTGCGGGCGGATATCGCCGCCTGCCGTCTGTGCGGCCTGGCCGAGACCCGCCAGGGGCAGGTGCAGGGCAGGGGCGGATCGTCCTTAGGCCTGATGTTTCTGGGCGATTGCTCCAGCCAGAGCGAAGGGTTTTCCACGGAGACCCTCTTTGGCGTGAAGGAGGATATCATGCTCTGGAACATGGTCCGCGCCATGGGCCTGACCCCGGAAGGGGTGCGCGCCACCAATGCGGTGCAGTGTTGCCCTCCGCCCGGATGGACCCCCGATCCGGAGTGCGGGCGGCAATGCCAGGTCCATCTGCGGCGGGAGATTGCCCTGGTTCGTCCCCGGATCATCTGCGCCATGGGCGAGGTCGCGGCGGCCGCGGTGCTCGGCGGCAATGAATCGGTGTTCCGGCTGCGCGGCCGGTTCCATGAATACACGCAGGGCGGGGAGGGCCTGGCAGGCATTCAGGTTGCCGTCACCTTTCATCCTCGTTTGCTGCTGGCGCAACCCGACCTGAAACAGGCGGCCTGGCAGGATCTGCAGATGATTCAGCGCCGCCTGCGGCAACTGGCGGGAACGCAGAATTGAGGCTGCGTCGCGGTCGCATCCTGGCCTGGAGGAGGAAGAGGAGGGCTGGACCGGGCGGCGCGAATGGAGTCGAGCGAAGTTCACATCGGTGTCAATACTTTTTCAAGGAGTGCTGCATGGCTGTTCATGAAATTACCCATCCCCTGGTTCGTCACAAGCTGGGCCTGCTCCGTGAAAAAGACGTTTCGACCAAGGATTTCAGAGAACTGGCTTCGGAGGTAGGCATGCTGCTGGCCTATGAGGCGACTCGCAACCTGCCGGCGGAAAAGGTGACCATCGAGACCTGGTCCGGCCCGGTGCAGGTGGACCGGATCAAGGGCAAGAAGATCACCATCGTCCCCATCCTCCGCGCCGGCCTGGGCATGATGGACGGGGTGCTCAAGGCGGTGCCCACGGCCAAGGTGTCAGTGGTCGGCCTGTACCGCGACGAAACAACCTTGCAGCCGGTCACCTATTTCCAGAAACTGGTGCAGGATATCGACAAGCGCCAGGCCATGATCCTGGACCCGATGCTGGCCACCGGCGGCACCCTGGTTGCCACCATCGACATGCTCAAGGCCGCGGGGTGCCGCGATATTATCGGCATCTTCCTCGTGGCCGCGCCTGAAGGCATCGCCAGGCTGGAGCAGGCTCATCCCGATGTGGATGTGTATGTGGCGGCCATAGACGAGCGTCTCAACCAGGACGGCTACATCCTGCCCGGTCTGGGCGATGCCGGCGACAAGATTTTCGGCACGAAGTAGGCAAGAGGGGTCGCATCGAGGCTTGCCGGGCAACGGCGTCGTCGATGCGCCCGGGAAATGGCGTGGGGCGGGGCAAGGTGGCCGCCCTTCTCAGGTTTTGGTCTTGCCGGTGACGAACAGCTCAAAGAGCTTTTCCAGGACAAAGGGGATAGCCGAGGCCTGGGCATTGGCCGAGGCGGCGTAGGCCTTGGTCAGTTCGAAGGCGCGTTCAAAGGCCTCCTCGTGGTCAGAGTGTTTGTTTTTTTTCAGGATGTTGACTAGTTCTTCGGCGATGTGATCGTCCATGCCCGCACCAATGGCTCAAGGAAAGGGATGCTTCGGTTTCGGCGGGCATGATAGGATGAAATCCCGCTTTGGCCAAGGGGTATTTCCAGGGGCAGGAGGCGGCGTCTGCCTCGGATGGGCAGACGCTGCCGGGCGGACGGTGCGGCGGACACCGCTTCGTGGATTATTCCATGATCGGCTCGGGATTGCAGAGATGGCTTCGTTCTTCCGCCACCCTGCCGCAACCGCTGCAGACGTACTGCATGACGATAGGCTTGTCCCGGCAGCTGTGGCCGGCGCTGGCATCCTGGGCGCCGGAGAAGGCACAGGACGAAGTAGAGTCACACGGGCTGCAGAGATGGCCCGGAGCATCGGCGGCGGCGCCGCAGGTTGTGCATATGTAATGCATGGGCTGCCTCCAAGGGGTTGTTGGAAAAGGAAAGTTTTGTATATTTATAG
>CAZFPV010000011.1:0-15717 GCA_964521155.1 uncultured Desulfobulbus sp.
CGCCGGCCCGCGCCAGGGCGGAGCGCATCGCCGCCAGATCGACCAGGGCAGGCACGCCGGTGAAATCCTGGAGGATCACCCGGGCAGGCATGAACGGCGCCGCCTCGGGGCTTACCATTCCGGGCTGCCAACCGGCCAAGTTGTCGATGTCGGCGCCACTGGCCAGCCCCTGAGGGGCATGGCGGAGCAGGTTTTCCAGCAGGATGCGCAGCGAGTAGGGCAAACGATCGATCGGGCCGTAGCCTAGGGTTTCCAGAGCCTTGACCGAGAAAACAGTGAAGTTCCTGTCCCCGGCCTGAAGGCTGGTGCGGGGATCGAAACGGGTGAAATCGGGCATGGTGGCCATGTTGGTCTCCTTGCAAAAGAGAAAGGATAGGGTGAGAATCACTCTCCATACACCATTATGCCGGATTCGCAAGGGGCAAGGGGTAATTTTGCCTACCGCCCACGCTGTTCTTTTTCATAGTCCGGCTGTGCGCCGGCTTGCTGTTTTGTCCCGATCGTCCTATAGTAGTGCGCTCCTGCACGCAGAGAGCCCGAGGCCCCTTATCCCTGAGAATGCGCCATGAACAAGACCTACGCGGAAATCAACGACAAAATTGCATCAGGCAAGGCGGTGGTGCTCACTGCCGAAGAGGTGATCGACTATGTCGACAAACGCGGCCTGGAAGCCGCGGCCAGGGAGGTGGACGTGGTCACCACCGCCACCTTCGGTCCCATGTGCTCCTCGGGCTGCGTGCTCAACTTCGGCCACAGCACGCCCAAGATGCGCATATCCGAGGCCTGGATCAACGATGTCGCGGCCTACTGCGGCATTGCCGCGGTCGATGTCTATCTCGGCGCGACCCAGCTGCGCCACAATGATCCGGCCAACATGTACCACCCGGGCGAGTTCCGCTACGGCGGCGGCCATGTGATCGAGGACCTGGTGGCCGGCAAGAAGCTGCAGCTGTTTGGCCTCTCCTACGGCACCGATGACTACCCCCGTCGCGAGATCCGCACCCTGTTTGACATCAACGATCTCAACCAGGCGATCATGGTCAACCCGCGCAACTGCTACCAGAACTACAATGTCGCGGTCAACTGCTCGGACAAGCGTATCTACACCTATCTGGGTATTCTTCGGGCGAAGATGCGCAACATGACCTACTGCTCGGCCGGCCAGCTGTCGCCGCTGTTGAACGATCCCCTGTACGAGACCATCGGCGTCGGCACCAGCGTCTGGCTGGCCGGGGCGCGCGGTCTGGTCTACGCCCAGGGCACCCAGCACAGCTCGCTGGTGGAACGCGGCGAGAACGGCGTGCCGGTGGAGGGCGCCGGGACGCTCGCCCTCTCCGGCAACATGAAGGAGATGCTGCCCGAATTTGTCCGCGGGACGAGCTTCAAGGGCTATGGGGTGTCGCTGGCCCTGGGGGTGGGCATCCCTATCCCGATCCTCAACCCCGAGATCCTGCGCCGGACCACGGTCCGCGACCGCGACATCACCGCCTGTGTGATCGACTACTCGGTGGACTATCCGCAAAAGACCGGCAAGGTTCTGGCCCAGTTCAATTACGAGCAGTTGCGCTCGGGCGAGGTCGAGCTGAGCGGCAAGCGTATCCCGGTGACCTCGCTCTCCTCTTACAACAAGGCGCTCAAGATCTGTAACCTGCTCAAGGGCGAGATCGAGGCCGGACGCTTCCTCCTGTCCGAGCCCAGCCAGCGGCTGCCGCTCAACCAGTCCATGAAATCATTGAACATTACAGGGCCGGCCCGATGATCACCAAGAAGATCTACCTGTATTTTCCCAAGAGCGAGACCGAGAAGCCGATCGTCTATCATCTGGTCAAGGAGTTCGACCTGATCGTCAACATCTTCCGCGCCAAGGTGACCCCCGAGGAGGAGGGCTACCTCAGCCTGGAGGTGACCGGCCAGCCGGAGAACATCGAACGGGCCTTTGCCTTTCTCGCCACCTTCGACGTGGTCATTCATGCCGGCAACAAGGGCGTGCACTGGGAACCAAACAGCTGCGTCCACTGCGGCGCCTGCGTGGTCCACTGCCCGACAGGGGCGCTTTCCATCGTCGATCGGGCCACGCGGGAGGTGGCCTTCAATGAGGACAACTGCATCGAATGCCTGGCCTGCGTCGCCGCCTGCCCCTTCGGGGCCTGTTCCTCGGCCTTCTGACGCAGGGGCAGCCGCCGCGGTCCAGCCGCCATGCGCATCTACCGCGCCTTTTCCTGGAAGGAAACCAACCTGCGGGTGGCCTCTCCGGCCTTTGACCTGATCACCCGGACCGTGGTCGAGGCGCGGAGGAAACTCGAACGCTACATTGCCCGCCATCCCGAGTTTCAGACCGCTCTCGTCCCCGTGATCCTGCTGGATGACCCGCCCGAGGCAGCCCGTCGTATGGCGGCCGCGGCCGACCTGACCGGGCTCGGGCCCATGGCCGCGGTGGCCGGAACCCTGGCCCAGATGGGCGTCGAGGCGGCCATGGCCGCCGGCTGCCGCGAGGCCATCGTCGAAAACGGCGGCGACATCTTCCTCCACTCCGACGCCGAAATCACCATCGGCATCTACGCAGGCAACAATGCAATCGCCGGCAACCTCGCCTTCCGCATCGACCCCGTCGACCTGCCCATGGCCCTCTGCTCTTCCTCCTCCAAGATGGGCCACTCCTTGAGTTTCGGCCGTTGCGACCTGGCCACTGTGGCCTCCAAGGATGCATCTCTGGCCGATGCCGCCGTTACCCTGGTCTGCAATTCGATAAAAACGGAGCGCGATCTGACGCCGGTTTTAAACGACGTCGGCGCCATCCCCGGCATCGACGGCATCCTTGCGGTCAAGGACGGCAAGATCGGCCTCTGGGGCCGATTGCCCCAGCTGGTCCGCAACCAGGATGTCGAGGCCCGGGCCAAGATCACCCGCGACCTTCGCTCGGATTTCGAAGGCTGAGAATACCTTTTCCGCTGCTCTAGCCTGGCCGCCCGCAGGCCTGTTTCGCCGCTCCCTCCTCCGCGCCACCCGTCCCGGCGGCGCGCGCGTTGACAACACCACTGCGCCTGCTATTCTGAATGTATTGATGACAATGGGTTCAGGCCAGATGCCTTGCCCAGGTCTCGCCTCTTCCCACGAACGACCAAGCAAGAGGTTGCGGTGGAATCGAGCACGAACAAGGTTTTACTCCGAGCGACCCTGACGCCATGTTTGGCGGCCGGCCTGGCCTTTCTTCTCGGTGTGCTTCTCAGCGCCCGCCTCGAGGGCCATATCTCCACCGTGTTCAGCGCCACTTCCGCCATCGCCGGGGTCATCGCCCACCAGGGAGAGATCAGCGAGGATCTGTTTGCCGCCCTCGCCGGGCAGGCGAACAAGGGGCATCCCCAGATCCGAAACATCGGCGTCGCCCCGGACAATATTGTTACCATGATTCACCCGCTGGAGGGCAACCGGCAGGCCATTGGTTTCCGCTACGAGACGGTTCCGGAGCAGTACGAGGCGGTGCGCCTGGCGATGCAGAGCCGCAAGACAGTCTTTTCCTGGCCGCATCCACTGGTGCTGGCGCGGCCAGGACCTGCCCGAGGGAAGCTGCCGGGAGTAAAAAAAGCCGGTGCGGAAGCTCCGCACCGGCCGGGAACATCGGTGGTAAACGTTCGTTATTCGTTCTGCAGCACCACGTACTGGCTGCGCTCGCCGGCGCGGACGCGCAGGAGAACCTGCTTGGCGCTGGTGGTGCTCTTCATCGCCTGCTGCAGTTCTTTGAGGCTGTGGACCCGGGTGCGGTTGACCTCCTCGATCAGCTGCCCGGCCTGCAGGCCCACCCGGGCGGCGGGGCTGTCCTCCTCGACATCGGCGATGAGCACGCCCTGATCCTTCTTGTAGCCGAACTGGCCGGCCACCTCGTCGGTCAGATCCTGCAGGGTCAGGCCCAGTTCGCCAAGGGTGGAGCTGTTCATCTTCTTGGCGATCGAGGCCATGTCGGCCGGCTGCTCGCCCACACTCACCTTGATGTCCTTCTCCTTGCCGTCACGGAGGACGCGCAGGGTCAGGCTGGTGTTGGGCGGGGTCATGGCGATCTTGTTGCGCAGGTCGGCCACGTCGGTCACCGGCGCGCCATCGATCTCGGTGACGATGTCGCCCTGGATCAGGCCGCTCTTCATCGCGGGCGAACCCTCGGTGACCTCGGAAACCAGGGCGCCGCCGGCCTTGCCGCCAAACGACTTGGCCAGGTCTTCGTTGACGTCCTGGATGAGGATGCCGAGCCAGCCGCGGGTGACCTTGCCGCCCTTGCGCAGCTGCTGCTCAATGCTCTTGGCCATGTTGATCGGGATGGCGAAGCCGATGCCCATGTAACCGCCGCTGCGGGAGAAGATGGCCGTGTTCATACCCACAGCCTCGCCGTGGATGTTGAGCAGCGGCCCACCCGAGTTACCGGGATTGATGGCAGCGTCGGTCTGGATAAAGTTTTCATAGTCGGTGATGCCCATGCGGTTGCGGCCCTTGGCGCTGACCACGCCGACGGTGACCGTCTGATTCAGTTCAAAGGGGCTGCCGATGGCGATGACCCACTCGCCGACCTCGAGCGCGTCCGAGTTGCCCAGCGGCAGGACGGGCAGGTTCGTGCCCTCGATCTTGAGGATGGCCACGTCGGACTGGGGATCGGCGCCGACCACCTTGGCGGCGAACTCACGCTTGTCGGCCAGGCGGATGGTGATTTTCTCGGCCTCGTCGATCACGTGGTTGTTGGTCAGGATGTAGCCGTCGCTGGCGATGATGAAGCCCGAGCCAGCCGCCTGCTGCCTGAAATTTTTCTTTTCCTTGTTGGGCATCCGCGGGTGTTTGAACTGCGGCCCGAAGAAGCGCTCGAAAAAGGGATCGGAAAACAGCTCGGAGGGGAACTGGCCCATTACTTTGCCGGGCTTTTCCACGGCCACGTGAACCACGGCCGGGCCGGCCTTCTTGACCACCGAGGAAAAGGCCTTGGCCGAGCGGTCCAGCAGGGCCAGATCGGCCTCATCCTGTGCCAGCGCCGGTCCCATGCCGCCGGCCAGCAGGGTCAGGCTGAGCAGGCCAGTCGCAAGAGCGGTTCTGATCGGGTGTTTGTGCAAAATTTGCATAGGGAACTCCATCCAAGAAAGGAAGAACAGTTGGCCATCCGCTGGGGATGGCGGTACGGTACAGGCAACAAGGCGGTTACAAGACAACGCCAAAACAGTTATACTTGGGTAGCCATTCGTCAAGAGCGGCAGGATTGAAAGCCTGCTGAAAACGACGTCCCGCAGGCGCGGGGAGGGGGGAATCATGGAAACCGGGCATGAGGCGCTGTTGTACGAGCAAATCGGAGACGGCGCAGTGATCTGCGGCCTGTGCCACCACCGCTGCCATATCGCCGAGGGTCGGCGCGGGCTGTGCGGCGTGCGTGAAAACCAGGCCGGCCGGCTGGTTAGCCTGGTGTACGGCCGGCTGGTGTCGCGCGGCATCGATCCCATCGAAAAGAAACCGCTGTTTCATTTCCTGCCAGGCAGCCTGTCCTACTCGATCGCCACCGTGGGCTGCAATTTCCGCTGCCTGCACTGCCAGAACCACCAGATCTCGCAATATCCACACACCCACGGGGGGGCGATCGTCGGCGAGCAGTTCAGCCCGCCTGAGGTGGTGGACGAGGCGGTCAGGGGCGGCTGCGCCAGCATCAGCTACACTTATGTCGAGCCCACCATCTTTTACGAGTTTGCCCTCGACTGCGCCCGCCTGGCCCACGACCGGGGCATAAAAAATGTCTTTGTCAGCAACGGCTACATGACCGAGGCAGCGGCCCGGCAGATCGCGCCGGTGCTCGACGCCATCAACATCGATCTCAAGGCCTTCAGCGACGATTTTTATCAGCGGATCTGCAAGGCCCGGCTGGCCCCGGTGCTGGAGAATATCCGCCTGCTGCACGGGCTGGGGGTCTGGGTGGAGGTCACCACCCTGGTTATTCCCGGGTTGAACGACGGCGAGAATGAACTGCGGGAGATCGCCCGCTTCTTGGCCTCGGTCTCCGTCGACCTACCCTGGCATGTGAGCGCCTTCCGACCGGCGTACAAACTGACCGACCGGTCTTCGACGCCGGCCGCCACCCTGCACCGGGCGCGCGAGATCGGCCGGGCCGAGGGTCTGCGTTATGTCTATGAGGGCAATGTCTTCAGTCCGGGCGGTGAGGACACCCTGTGCCCAGGCTGTGGGGCCCTGCTCGTCAGCCGGGTCGGGTTCCAGAGCAGGATCCAGGAGCTGCGGCAGGGAGCGTGTGGCGCCTGCGGCCAAGCAATCGCAGGGGTCTGGGGCTGACCGGCGGGAGTCGGAAAAAGAAAGCACGGGCGGAAGAGATCCCGCCCGTGCCCAGGGAGTTGCGAACTGTCGGTTCAGGAACGGATCGAGTCGGCCTCGATGAAATCCAGCTGGTGATCCGAGGGTTTCATGTCTACCCCGGCCAGGATGTCGATCCGGGCGGTGTGCCGGTTCTCCAACTCGGTCAGTTCGGCCCGTTTTTTGTTGAGCAGGTACTGGGCCACGTCCAGCGGCAGGCGGCATTCCACCCGGGCAATCTTCTTGCGGGTGATGCCGGTCTGGATGCGACGCAGGTAAAACAGGGCCAGGGTTTCCACCGAGCGGACCACGCCCCGTCCCTGGCAGTGGTCGCAAGTCCGGTAGCTGCCTTTTTCGATGGGGGCGCCCATCTTCTGGCGGGAGATCTGCATCAGGCCGAAGCGGGAGATCTTGCTGATATCCACCTTGGCCTTGTCGCGCTTCATGCTGACCTTGACCTGGCGCTCGACCTCGCGAATGTGCTTCTTGTTGCGCATGTCGATGAAGTCGACCACAATCAGGCCGCCGAGGTCGCGCAGCCGGAGCTGCCGGGCCAGTTCCTCGGCCGCTTCCATGTTGGCGAGGAAGATGGTCTCGTCGAAATCACTGTTTTTGGAGGTCCGGCCGGAGTTGACATCGATGGCCACCAGGGCCTCGGTGGGGTTGATGACGATCGAGCCGCCCGAGGGCAGCGCCACCTGCGGCTTGAAGATGGACTCGATCTGCTCCTCGATGTTGTGCTGGTTGAAAATGGGCTTGCTGCCGCGATGCAGCCGCACCTTGACCTTCTTCTGCTTGGCGGGCAGCTGGTCGATGAAGGCGGTGACCTGCTCCATCGACTCCTCGGTGTCGACCATGATCTCGCTGATTTCCTGGAAAAAATGGTCACGGAGAAAGCGGACCACGGTGTCCTGTTCCTCGTAGACCAGGGCAGGCGCGTCCATGGTCTGGCCGCGCAGCTTGACCTCCTCCCAGAGTGCCAGCAGATGCTGCAGATCCTTCTGCAGGGCGGTTCGGGTGATCTCGGCGCTGGCGGTGCGAATGATGTAGCCGACCCCCTCGGGGAGTTCGAACTCGCTCATGATCTCCCGCAGACTGGCCCGGCGTTCCTCGCCGACGATTTTGCGTGAGATGCCGGAGCTGTCGCTTCCAGGCATCAGCACAAGGCAGCGGCCGGGCAGCGAGAGGTAGGTCGTCATGTTGGCGCCCTTGTTGCCGGTCACCTCCTTGACCACCTGGACCAGCACCTCCTGGCCCTTCTGCATCACCTCCTCGATTTTCAGCTTTTTCCACTGCTGCTGGGCGATGATCGTGCGGCACCGCTCGCTGACGTCCTGGCGATAATACTCGGGGTGGATCTCGTTGAACGGGAGAAAGCCGTTGCGCCCGGTGCCGATATCGACAAAGGCGGCCTGGAGGTTGGCCTCGACCGAGACGATCCGGCCCTTGTAGATATTGTTTTTGGTCGGTTCGCGGTCGATGGTGGTGACATGGAAGGATTCCAGCCGGCCGTCCTCGACCAGGGCGATCCGGCACTCCTCCGGCTCCTCGGCATTGATGAGCAACTTGTAGGTGACTGCCTTGGCGGGGGTGTCCGAGGGCTCGGGTTCGGGAACGGCATCGTCTTCCGGGTTGTCCTCGTCCTGTTCCTCGGAGGCGGCGTCCTGCTCCGGCTCGTCCGCTTCCGTGGCCTCGGCGCCGCGTTTGCCGTGTTTTCTCCCACCCCGCCGGGATTTCCTCCGCTTTTTGGGCGGCGGCTGGTCCTCGCCGGTCGGTTCGTCCTGGCTGGCGACCTCGGTTTCGCTGTGGGCTTCTTCGTCGGTAACCGGCGGGAGGGGCTCGGCTGGCGGATCAACCCGGGGCGGCGGCGTGTGCTCAGGGGTCGGATCGGGTCGGCCCGCCTCGGCGATCGGGCTGACCGGTTCGGGCTGGGCGGCTTGTTCCTGGGACGCCGGGCTTTCCTGTGCCGAGACGGCATTCTTGGCAACGCTCTTCCACCAGGCGCCGGTCTTGGCCTTGCGTACCGGAAGTTCCGTACTTTTCTCGTCTTGTTCTTCGTTTTCTGTCATGCTCAACCATTGGGTTATGTGTTCATTAAATAGCAAACCGATCGCCCTGACGCAGATCCGGTATCGCGTCTAACTCGCCCGCGAGGAGGCAAGGCCGCGCCGGTCAGTGATAGTAGCGCTGTCGTCCGTGCTCCCGCTGGTGCAGGATGCCCGAATCAACGAGCGGTGCGAGCAGTTGCTCAATCTGTTCCGGGCCTCCCAGCTGGAAGACCCTCTCGATATCGACCGCGGTGCAAGGCCGCCGCCGGACCATCTGAATAATTCGTTCCACGGCCTCGCGCCGGGATGCGGCCTGAACCTTGGGCGCATCCCCAGGGCCTGGCGCGGGTTCCCCCTCCGGGGAGGTGTGGGGCAGGTCAACCGGAACGGCCAGGTTGCCGTGGATCGCCCGGGCGATGGACTCGAGCCGTTCCCGGGACACGGGCAGGGCAAACGGTTCCGTCGGCGGTCGAACCACGGTGTTGAGCTGGATCCGGTCGAGCCGCATGCGCGCCAGCACCGGCAGCAGGGCGGCGATGTCGGCGTCGCTGTCGTTGAGGCCTCGCACCAGCAGGATTTCCAGCCAGAGTGTGCCGCCGTACTCGTGGGAGAAGATGGTCAACCCGTTAATGATCTCGGTCAGATCAAGCCCCGGGGCCGGTCGATCCACTGCGGTGAAGCTCTCCTCGCGGACCGAGTCCAGCGAAGGGACCACGATGTCGGCCGATTGCAGTTCGCTGCGGACATCGTCCAGCATCAGGGTGGCGCCGTTGGTCAGGACGGCCACCGGCTTGGCCGCGAGTGTTCGCGCATGGCTGAGGATGTGGCCGAGACCGAGGTGCAGGGTCGGCTCTCCCTTGGCGGTCACGGTGAGCACGTCGATGGGGGCAAGGTTGGCGGGATCGGCGCAGAAGGCGTCGAGTTCGGCCAGGATCTCCTCGGTCGGGGTGTACAGAGCGCGTCGCCGGGCAAGGGTTCCGGTCGGGCCCACTTCGCAGTAGATGCACTGCAGATTACAGATTTTCCTATCCGGAAACAGATCGATCCCGAGCGAGCGGCCGAGCCGTCTGGATTGCACCGGGCCAAAGAGGTATTTCATACAGATCGGCGAGGGGTTGAGGCCGCCGTGGGTGGCGAGAGATGGGAAACCCGGATGCAAGCCATGGAAAATCAGGTTATTAGGCAGGCTTTCGACAGGCGATTTGTAAACCACTTTCCCCTGAGGCGCAAGGTAAATCTACGACTTTTCCCTTGACACAACACCGGCCTACACGTACATTCGAGCCTGTTTCTTGTAATTGTTTTCCTTATTGTTTTTTCGGGAAGACGTGCCGACAGCGTTACCGGATCATGGGTGAACGCAAACCTCCGCCTGAAGCGTTCGTTCTCCCGTTTCCTCCCCCTTGCCTAAGGAGCTGATCGAGGTGAAGCCTATTACCCCTCCCTCACCAATACTCTTGATATTACCAATGTTCTTTGCTTTCGTCTTTGTCCCGGCCAACGCTTTTTCCGCCCAGTCGGTGAATGCCGAGCAGTGGGAAATCACCGCTGACAAGCTGACGAAATACGAAGATCCGCCCAGCGTCATTGCCGAGGGCAATGTCATCCTGGAGAAGAAAGAGAAGGTGACCCGAGCCAAGGCGCCGACCTCCTCCCGCTGGGATCAGCTGCTGGGAGAATCCGGAGAAAGCAAACCAAAGCCAGAGGCCGCGGTCACGGAAACCAAGACCCTGACCAGCATCCGGGCGGACTGGGTGGCCTATGATGTTGATCTGGGCAAGGTCAAGGCGCGGGGCAACCTGAAGATTGACATCGGCCCTGACAAACTGGCGGCCGAATCCGGCAGCATCGATTTGAAGGCGGCCACCGGCGCCTTTGAAAACGCGACCATCATTCGCCAGTACAAAGATATGCATCTGCAGGGCCGGGTCATCGAGAAGACCGGCGAAATGACCTACCACATCGAGGACGGCTGGATCGTCACCTGCAAACTCAAGCCGGGCGAGACCCCACCCTGGAGTTTCGGGGCCGCGGACGCCGAAATCACCGACGGCGGTTACGCCTTCCTTAAACACGCCACCTTCCGCATCAAAGACATCCCCGTTCTCTACTCGCCGGTGATGCTGCTGCCGGCAAAGCGGACCCGGCAGACCGGTTTTCTCTTTCCATCGGCCTATTTTTCCAGTCGGGACGGTTTCAACCTCGAGACGCCCTTCTTTATCAACCTCTCGCCGAGTGCGGACATGACGCTGTATCCGCGGTATTTTACCGAGCGCGGATTCATGGGAGGGGCTGAGTTCCGCTACGTCTTTGACGAACAGAGCAAGGGCGTCCTCGTGGGCAACCTGCTCCACGACGAGCTCTCCGACCCCTCCGAGGTCGAGTACTACAGCGACGGCAATTTTACCCACACCAACCAGGACCGGTACTGGGTGCGGGGCAAGGCAGACCAGAATGTGGGCCAGTGGATCACTCGCCTGGACGTGGATGTCGTTTCCGACGTCGATTATCTGCGCGAGTTCAACACCGGGTCCACGAACCTTTCCCATAACCAGTCCGCTTTTCTCAGCGCCTTCGGTCGCGGCTTCGAGGATAAAACCGACAATTACCGCAGCAACACCTTGGCAATTCTCCGGTCCTGGGAGAACGGACAGTCGCTCAATGCCGAATTCCTGGCAATCAATGACGCCACGGACGCCGATTACTCGGCGGACAAGCCGTCGCAGGTATGGCAACTGCCGTCATTGAACTATTTTGGTTTGACGCCGATCTCGGACCAGACCGGCACCGATTTTTCCTGGGAGACCAGCTACGTCAACTTCTGGCGCGAGGAGGGTGTTGGCACGCAACGGGTCGATCTCATTCCCGAGGTGACGGCTCCGGTTCCCCTCTCGCCGTACCTGGAGACCACGGTCAAGGGTGGCGTGCGCGATACCTTGTACATGATCCAGGACAACGGCGCCTCCGAATGGCAGGACAGCGATTCCGAGAATCGGTTCCTCTATACCCTCGGCACAGAGGTCGGCACCACCTTCATGCGTGATTTTGCCTACAACGGCAGCGAGGTCAACTCGTGGAGTCATATGCTGCGGCCCTTTGTCGGTTATGAGTACACCGACATCCCCGAAAAAGTCAAACTGCCGCAATTCGACAGCGTTGATGCGCTGGAGGATGCCAATGTGGTCTATTATGGCATCAACAATTTCTTTAAAATCTATGGGGAGCGGGACAGCCGTGAGTTCGAGCGGGATTACGCCTTCCTGAAAATCAGGCAAGGATATGACTTCCGCGACGAGGAGAGCGATACGCCGCTGACTCCGGTGGAGATGCAGGCAGGTTTTTATCCGGTAAAATCCTTCCGGCTCAAGTATAAGACCGAAATCGACACCTATGACGACGGCATGTACTACCACTCGGTCGAGACCGATTATTTCAGCAGCCGGGGCGATGTGCTCGGGCTTGATTATCGCTACAACGAATTGACCGATGTCAACTCCATCAGCGGCAGTATCTGGTATCTGCTGCCCTACAATTTCGCCGCCGGCTACAGTCTGGAACGGGCCATAGAAACGGATGTGACCATCGAGGAGAAAATTCGCCTGCTCTATCGGCCGGCCTGTTGGGCGGTGGAGTTATCGTCCAACTATACCCCGGATGATCAGGTGTACATGGTTACCTTCCGGTTGGCCAACATTGGCACTCCGTTCGGCTTTGACATGGGTGGTAATTAACCTTCGACAGGAGACAACGGCGTCGGGACCCGGGCATGCAAAGCATCGACGTATTCAACGGCGATGCGGACGGCATCTGCGCCCTGCACCAGCTTCGCCTGCACCGGCCCGAGCCTGGAGTCCGGCTGGTCACCGGCGTCAAGCGTGACATCCGCCTACTTGCCCGCTTGCAGGGGTGTACCGACAGCCGGATCACGGTGCTGGACGTTTCCCTGGATAGCAACCGGAACGACCTGGAAGGGTTGCTCATAGCCGGCAACTCGGTCTTTTACGCCGATCATCACTTCAGCGGCCCCATCCCGGACGCACCGCTGCTTGAAGCCCATATTGATCCATCCCCCCGCCTCTGCACTTCGCTGATCATCGATCAGCTCCTGGCCGGGGCCTTTCGCCCTTGGGCTATTGTTGGTGCCTATGGCGACAACCTCGGCCCGGTGGCCGATTCGCTGGCCGAGGCGAGTGGCTTTTCCGCTCACGAGCGTCGCACCTTGCGCGAAATCGGGGTGCTGCTCAACTATAACGGCTACGGCGCCACTGAAGCCGATCTGCATGTGCATCCGGCCGAACTGTTCCGCGAGGTGCAGGATCATCGGGATCCGCTCGGGTTCCATGCGGCATCACCGGTGCTGAAGCTGCTCCGGCGCGGGTATGCCAAGGACTTGGCCCATGCCGATAGGCTGGAACCCTTTCGCCTCTTTGCCTGCGGACAGGTGTTTCTCCTTCCCGATGCCGGCTGGGCCCGACGGGTAGTGGGTATAGTCGCCAACCGGCTGGCCAGCCAGGGGCCGGACATGGCCCACGCCATCCTCCTGCCCAATGCCGACGGTAGTCTGCAGGTCAGTGTTCGTGCCCCCTTACAGACCGGTCAGGGTGCGGATACCCTCTGTCGCCAGTTTGCCACCGGCGGTGGCCGGGCGACGGCCGCAGGCATCAACCGCCTGCCGCCGCAGGATTTGGAAGCCTTTCTCGCCGCCTTCGCCACCCAATTTTCCCCCTGAACAGCGCCGCCACCCCATGCATCGAGTATATCCCCATTCCCCTGCCGCCGGCTTGGCGGCGCCTGCCACAGGCACCCGCTGCCTTCTCTTTTTCCTGGTGCTGATTGCTTGCGCAACTTCCTGCCTGGCGCAACCGCCGCTGGCTGCGGATCTGGTCCAGGACGGGCAACCAATCGACCTGCAGCAAGAAAAATTTGGCCAGCTGTTTGCTGAACTCAGGCAAAAATACGGTTTTTCGCCACAGGAACTGGAAAACACCTTCAAGGGAGCAGCAATTATCCGACAAGTGCTCGTCCTTATGGATAAACAATGGGAGGCAAAGCCCTATTATCACTATGCGCCACTGTTCATCACTGCCGAGAATATTCGCAACGGCAAGGAGAAACTCCTGCAGCACCGGCAACTGCTCGACCGGGTCGAAGCGACCTTCGGGGTCGACCGGGAAACGGTGGTCGCCATCTGGGGGGTGGAGACCAAGTATGGGGCCCGCGAAGGCAACTTTGACGTCCTCCAGACCCTGCTGACCTTGTTCGACGCCTACCCGAGGCGATCGGATTTTTTTCGCGGCCAGCTGATTCATTTTCTTACCCTCTGTAAAGAAAACCAGATCAATCCTCAGGGGGTCAAGGGTTCGTATGCCGCCGCCTTTGGCCAGACCCAGTTCATCCCCTCTTCCTTTCGCGAGTATGCGGTCGATTTCGATGGCGACGGCAAACGCGACGTCTGGAATTCGGTCCCCGACATCCTGGCCTCGATCGCCAACTACCTCAAACGGCACCATTGGACCTTTAATGCGCCGGTGTATGCCGATTTGGGCAATGTCCTAGGCGGTCCAGCCCTCGCTGCCGCAGAGCAGAAGGGGCGTAAGGAGAAGGTGGCCTTTGATCAGGTTGGCAAGATCCAGGGCATGCAGCTGCCGCCTTCACCTGGAAACCGGCCGCTGACCATCGTCAGCCTCGAATTGCCTCCGGGAGGCCCATACCCCAAACGGTACGTGGCCGGCTACCCGAACTTCCAGGCCATCACCGAGTGGAACCACTCCAATCGCTACGCCATGGCGGTCAGCGAACTGGCGGAAGCCTTCAACCGTTGAACCGTGGAGGCGATGGCCAAGAAGGCTGCAATGGGCAGGCAATGGCATATCCGGACGCACTGGTTGTGCAGTTTTATGACCGCCTTCCTGGTTCTGGCCGCCTGCGCCGCCCAGGGCGCCGTCACGCCGCTGCCCCCCACCGAATACCCTGTGTTCAGGGATGATCTTGCGCTTCGCGATCTTGACTCCGCCCTGGACCAGAGCCTGCAGTACCTCCAAACCCGGCCACTGACAACGCGATACAATTTCGGCGGCCGGTCGATAGCGGTTCAGCGCCTGATCGACTCCGCCGGCTTCCTGCAGCGCATGCTGCGAAATCGCCCCACCTCGGCCCAACTGAACGAGCAGATTCGGGCCCACTATGAAGTTGTCCGCGCCGAAGGCGCCCAGCGACCATCGGGCCGGCGTCTGCTGGTCACCGGCTACTATCAGCCACTGTTTGCAGGTAGCCTGGAGCGCACGCCGTCCTATCCGCACCCTGTCCATGCCCAGCCGGACAATCTGGTGGTTCATGAAGGAACAGGCGGCCAACCGGCAATCGGCCGGCTAGAGGCCGGGCAGTTCAAGCCCTACTGGACGCGAAGGGAAATTGAGGAAGGCAATTTGCTCAAGGGGCAGGAACTGGTCTGGCTCAAGGACCCCTTCGACGTGTTCGTGCTCCACATCCAGGGCTCGGGCCATATCCGTCTGACTGACGGCACGGTCCGCGCCCTGCATTACGCCCGCAGCAATGGGCGCGAGTACCGGAGTATCGGCAAGTTGATGGTCGATTCAGGGAGGATGCGGCTGGAGGACGTCACCATGGATCGTATCCGCGACTACCTCAAGGTCCATCCCGAGGAACGCGACCAGATCCTGCACCACAACGAGTCGTATATCTTCTTCCAATGGGGCAAGCCAGGGCCGGCTATCGGCAATCTGGGGAAGGCACTGACGCCTGGGCGTTCTATTGCCGTGGATCAGCAGTGGTTGCCGCCAGGGGGGGTAGCGTTTCTCGACAGCCGGAAGCCAGTGGTGGACAACGGCCAGGTGGCGGGTTGGGAGCGGATGCAGCGGTTTGTCACCGTGCAGGATACGGGCTCGGGACTGAAAGGGCCGGGGCGGGTGGACGTGTTCCTGGGATCTGGCGATGCGGCCGGGACCATGGCCGGGCAAATGAAAGAGGACGGCGCTCTCTACCTGCTGTTGCTCAAGGAACCGGAGGCGGGAGCGGAGAATCGTTCTGGGCTGTAACGCCCACTGTGCATTGTGGTTGCTGTCAGCGGAGCAGGCGGAAACGCTGCCAGAAATCGGGAAACGATTTGCCAACGCAGTCCTCGCCGGTGATGATCACTCCTGGAACGCGCAGGCCGGCCACGGCAAAACTCATGGCCATGCGGTGATCGTCGTAGGTGGCGATGGTGGCGCCGTGCAGATTGCTGCCGCCCTTCCGGCCGTGGATGATCATCCGCGCCCGCTCCTCCTCGACCTCTGCCCCCAGTTTGCGCAACTCGGTCACCACCGCCGACAGCCGGTCGCATTCCTTGATC
>CAZFPV010000011.1:15727-18004 GCA_964521155.1 uncultured Desulfobulbus sp.
GTTGTCCCCTCGGCAAAGGCTGCGACCACGGCGAGCGTCGGGGCCACGTCCGGCATGTCGCCCATGTCCACCTCGATGCCTTCAAGACTGTCGGCGCCGGTGACGGTAATGCCCGATCCGCTCTGGTCGATGGTGCATCCCATGCGCGCCAGGCAGGGCAGCAGGGCCGCATCTCCCTGCAACGAGGGCACGGGCACGTTGGCCACGGTCACCCGACCGCCGGTGATCGCCGCCGCGGCCCAGAAGTAGGAGGCGCTGGAGGCGTCGCCCTCGATGGCGTAGGTCCGGCCCGTGTAGCAGCCCTGGGGGATGCGGAAGTGATTCAGGCCGGGTGCGGCCTCGACCCTGATGCCGAAGTCGGCCATGACCGCAAGCGTCATGCGCACGTACGGCTGGGACAGAATATCGCCCCGCACAGCCAATTCCGCCGGCCGGATGGCGTAAGGTGCGACCAGCAGCAGGGAGGAGAGGTACTGGCTTGACTTACCTTCAGGCAGCACGGTGGCGCCGCCGTCGAGGCCACGGGCGGCGATGGTCAGCGGCGGACAGCCGTTGCCGGCGTCGCTGCGAATATCCACCCCCCAACCGCGCAGGGCCTCCATCAGGGGCAGGATGGGGCGCTCGGCCATTCGCTCGCTGCCGGTGATATGGAACTGGCCTTGGCCCAGGGCTGCAACCGAGGTCAGGAAGCGGGTGGCAGTGCCGTTGTTGCCGAGAAAGATGTCCTGGGGCGGGGAAAGGATCCGGCCTCCGGCGCCAAGAACCTGCCAGCATTCCGGGTTGCTCTCGTCGATGGCGATGCCCATGGCCGAGAGCGCGCCGATGGTGTAGGCAGTATCCTCGCTGGCGAGTGGATCGAAAAGGCGTGATGGTCCCTGGGCAAGGGCGGCGGCGATGAGGGCGCGTTGGGTCAGGCTCTTGGAGCCAGGCACCTTGAGGGTGACTTCGATGCGGCCGACGGGTTCGATGGTGATCATGGCACTGGGAAGCGAAGAAAGAGCGAGGGACGGCGGTCAGGCGCCGCGGGATCGGAGTTCGTTGACCAGGGCCTCGTGCATTACCTCGACCGGCGGCTCCTGCCCGGTCCACAGCCTGCACTGGGCCACGCCCTGGTAGAGCAGCATGCGCAGACCGTCGATGGTGCGGCAGCCTCGAGCGGCAGCTTCGCGCAACAGCTTGGTGGCAAGCGGCGCATAGACGATGTCCATGACCACGCCGTACCGACAGAGCAGGTCGGGATCAATCGGGATGGCCTCGCCCTGGGGGTGCATGCCCACCGAGGTGGTGTTGATGAGGGCGTCGGCGCTGATCTCCGGCACCGTCGCGGCGGGTATGAAGGTTGCCCCCAATTCCGTGGCCAGTTGCCGGCCTTTGGCCTCGGTGCGGTTGGTGAGCAGGATGTTCGCTCCGGCTTGGCGCAGGCCGAAACCGATGGCCCGGGCAGCACCGCCGGCGCCGATAAGCAAAATTGTGCGTCCGGAAGGATCGAGAGCTTCGCCCAAGGCTTGATTGGCGCCCAACCAGTCGGTATTGCAGCCATGGCAAACGGCCGTCGTACCTTTGGGCGCCTGCTGAAAATGGAGAGTGTTGACCGCGCCGATGTCCCGGGCCACCGGATCGATGGTGTCGAGCAGCGGCATCACCGCCACCTTGAAGGGGACGGTGACGGACACGCCGACAAACCCAAGCGCGCGCAACCCGCCAAATCCCATCTCCAGGTCTGAAGGGCGCATGGGCACATACACCGCATTGACGCCCAGGGCCTGGAAGGCGGCATTGTGCATGACCGGGCTCAGCGAGTGTTCGACCGGGTCGCCGATGATGCCAAAGAGTCGGGTCTGGCCGTTGATCATGTGCTTGCCTCAAAAAGGCTGATCAGGGCGTCGAGCCGCGACGCCGACAGCTGGCCGGGCGCAGTGGCCCGCAGTTCGTCCGGGGCGGCGTAGGTCATGTAACCGCCCAGGTAGAGGGTCGCCAGCCGACTGATCCGACCGGCCTCGCCCATGGCAAAGGCGCTCAAGGGGAATCCGGCCGCGCGTGCGTCCAACTGCAGACTGAGGATGCGCAGGGCTTCGTCTGCGGTGGCGGCAGTGGTGACGATCTTGCCGATATCGGCCCGGCTTGCGATCATGCGGTCCAGCGTCTCGCGGAGCGAGGTCAGCGCGGGGGTTGCGGCGAAATCGTGGCTGGAAATGACGACCTTGGCCCCCCGGCTCCTGGCTGCTGCCAGCAACCGGTCGCGCAGGTGGGCCTCCGTGCGCAGCTCGATGTCCACAT
>CAZFPV010000012.1:0-17463 GCA_964521155.1 uncultured Desulfobulbus sp.
CGCCGGCCCGTTCCGGCCAGCCCGAAAGGCGGACAATGGCCGCGGCAAGAGTTTCCTTGAGCGGGGCCTCTCCCGCGCCGGTGCGGTAGCCGCGACGGTGCAGGCTTTCGCCGGAGAGGTCGAGGGAGAGGATGGCCCCGGTCCCCTGAACATGCAGATTGATGCGGATATCCGGCTGGAAGGCGTCGACGTCCGGCCGCTTGCCAAACCGTTTTCGGAACTGGTCGGCAATGGCGTCCTTAACCCGCAGCGAGGCGAACTGGCTGTGATTGATGGCCGCGTTAATGAGGGTGGTGTGGACGGCAAAGGTCGATTTCCAGGCGAAATGCTCGTCCCAGAGCACCTGGCCCGCCTGCTCGTAGAGGGTGTCCGTGTCCGGAGCGTCGAACCGGGCCAGTTCCAGGAGGATGCGCGAGGCGAACCGGGACCAGAGGCAGGCCCGGTAGCCGGTTTCGAGTGTGCCGGTCCACGAGACCGCGCCGGGACGGGCGTCGATGGATTCGCCGCCAAAACCGGCAATTTCTTCCCGCACCAGCGGTTCCAGCCCGGAGGCGCAGGTGGCGGTGAACAACAGCGGGTTTTTTTTCTTGATCCTGGACTGGGGGTGTGCGGGCAACATACGATCCGGTTGGTTGATCGGCTCTTGGAGGGCCGGCAGCGGCGGGGCGGCCGGGAACAACCGGCAGGGATACCGGGCGGCTCGCACCATAGCCTGTCCCGTCCGGGAAGTAAACAGGAACAAGCCTTTTCGGGGGGACGGGCAAAATCGCTTGCAACCGAACATTAAAATTGCGGTAAGCCACCCCGAGGGGGACGGGTTAATGCTCGACCTCTGGATGAATAATTATTAGCATTTGACCATTGAATCCCCGCCGTAACCAACGGGGCCACCAGCATGCCGCTTGCCGGTTGCACCCACCGGTCGCGACAAGACGGGTCCCGGGACAAACGGGCCGGGACAGTTCGGGATGGCGAAGGGTGACGGGGAGGAAACATCTCCTGACCTGAACCCTCGCTGCCATATAGACCAACAACCTAGAGGGAGGAAAGGATCATGGCCAATTTCACGGATATTCTTGGGGTCTTGCTCAAGGCGGGCATGTCGCCATCCAGTACGAACCGCGCGGGCAGTGCCCTGGGCGGCGGTCAGGGGCAGGGTGGTCTGGGCGATCTGCTCGGCGGCCTAGAACAGATGATGGGTGGCGGCCGACCCGCTGCCAGCGCCGGAGGCGGCGGTCTAGGCGACCTGCTCGGCGGCCTGGGGCAGATGATGGGCGGTGGCGGCCAGTCCGGCGCCAGGGCCGGGGCAGGTGGTTTGGGCGGGGTGCTTGGTGGTCTGCTCAATTCGTTGGGCAACAACCGTTCGGCCCTGGGCGGGCTAGGCGCGCTCGCCGGAGCGATCCTGGGAGGCGGCAAGGGTTCGACCATGGGCGCGGTCGGCGGCGGCGGACTCGCCCTTTTGGCCTCGCTGGCCCTGTCCGCCTTGCGCCAAGCTGGACAACAACCGGCACAGACGCCGCAGGCCCTGCAGGAGGCCGAATCTCCGGCCCAACAGCAGGCCCTGGAACACGAGGCCAGGATTATCGTCCAGGCCATGATCAACGCAGCCAAGGCCGATAACCGCATCGACGAGGCCGAGGTCGAGCGGATCATCGGCAAACTCGGTGAAGACGGCCTGACCCAGGAGGAAAAGGAAGCCTTCATCGCCGAGGCCAACAAACCCATGGACCTGCAGGGCGTGATTGCCTCGGCCGGCGGCGACCTGCAACTGGCGGCCCAGATCTATGCCGCCTCCCTGCTGGCCATCGAGATCGATACCGACGCCGAGCGGCAGTACCTGCAGCAACTGGCCCAGGGGCTCGGCCTGCCGGCCGAGGTGGTGGCTCACATTCAGCATTCCATGGGGCTGGCCGTTTAACCCCAAACAAAAAACGTCCCTGGGCTTGCCGGGGGCTTAGTCTTTGCTGCTGTCGAAGGGGGTGTCGTGTTCCTGCTGTTAAGTCGCGGGCAGCTGCGTCACCTCCACTATAGCTGACCTTGATAGCACCACTTGTCTTACTGCTTTTGCGGTTTGACGCGGCTTGTTTTAACGGCCATGGTGCCATCGTCAAAGATGTTGATGGTTACCGTACCATCTTCCGCATTGGAAAAGACCTGTGCACCTTGCTTGCCAGCAAATTCCCTGGAACGGGCGCATCGAGGCGTATTCCAAAGCGACGCCGGCGTTGGGAAGAGTATTATCTTGGGTGCAACTCCCGCAAACGCCTCTCCGCCACCCCATGACTCCGCTCCATGATGGGGAAATTTGAGAATTTCACACGGAAAGTATAACAGATTGTCGGCCTTGAGTTTATTTCCTGCCTTGACGTTAACATCTCCAGTATAGAGGATGAGTGCTCGTTCCTCCCTCATGAGTACGGCAACCAGAGACATGTCGTTGATGTCGCCGACATCGCTCTCAGCCTCGGGTTCATAGGAACGAAGACACATGATTTTCCGGAGCCTGTACCTTTCATTTAGCTTGAACTCGCTCCATTGGGCGTGGCCAAGGATAGGAACCTTTTTTTGTTTCGCCGTGGCCACGATAGCCTGCATATCCTCAGCCTTGCCGCCCCACCATTCACGCTGAAACCATGCTGGGGCAATCTCGTCCATGTAGATGGTTGAAATCTCGATGCCAGACTGTAGCAGCGGGACCAGTCCGCCATAGTGGTCAAGATGGGGATGGGTGATAAACACAGCGTCGATTTTCCGGATGCCTCGTTGTTTCAGCGCCGGAATGAATTCACGTTCGGCATACCCGACAGCACCGGTATCGATCAGGATTGTGGTGCCGTTTGCGGTTTGGATCAGGTGCGCGTCTCCCTGTGTGGAACGGGAGTTGACATTGATCATGGTGGCGCTAAGTTCGGGCGGTGCAACTGTTTGCGCAAAGAGCTGGTGTCCCTTGTCTAGCAAGGGCAAAGGCAAGGATGAGCACGAAAAGGCAGCGGCCAGTGGTTGTCATGAGCATAACAAGTATTTCCGTTTTTTCATGTTCATCTTCCCCTGTCTGGCTTGCAAGATATTTACCATGGCATTGTCCAGAAACAAGAACGCCAGACCTTTCAGGAGGCGCCAGGCGGTGCGATCCTCGCCTTGACCATGTAATAGAGCACCGGCACGGCCATGCGGCTGATCAGCAGGGAAGCAATCTCGCCGAACATCAGCGAGATGGCCAGGCCCTGGAAAATCGGGTCGGCCAGGATCACCGAGGCCCCGACCACCACAGCCAGCGCGGTCAGGAGCATGGGGCGGAAGCGGATGGCCCCGGCCTCGACCACTGCCGAAGCCAGCGGCAGGCCATGGCTGAGGCGCAGCTCGATGAAATCAACCAGAATGATCGAGTTGCGGACCACGATCCCGGCCCCGGCCATGAAGCCGATCATGGAAGTGGCGGTGAAGAAGGCGTTCAGCCCCATATGGGCGGGCAGTATGCCGATCAACGAGAAGGGGATGGCCGCCATCACCACCAGCGGGGTAACGTAGTCCTTGAACCAGCCGACCATGAGCATGTAGATCAGCACCATGACCACGCAGAAGGCCAGGCCAAGATCGCGGAAGACCTCAAGGGTGATGTGCCACTCGCCGTCCCACTTCATCGCCGGTTCGGTCTCGAGGAAGGGCTGCTTGAGGTTGTAGACGCGGATATTGCCCGGATGACCGCCGAACTCGCCGCCGTTCAACTGCTTGAGCTGCGTGTTCATCTGCAGGATCGGGTAGACCGGGCTTTCGGCCGCACCGGCCACGTCGCCGGTGACGTAGATCACCGGCTTGAGATTCTTGCGGTAGATGGGCTGGTCCACCGGGCGTTCACCCACTCGCACCAACTCGCGCAGCGGAACCAGCGGCGCCTGGGGGTTGGCCTCCGGCCGCAGGGCGATGTTGAGCAGTCTGTCGACTCGCGCCCGCTGCGACTGTGGCAGTTGCAGAACGATGTCGATCTCCTCCTTGTCCCGGGGCTGGTGGAAGAGGTCGATGGACTGACCGGAGAGTCCCATGTCGATGGCCCGGGCGATCTCGTCCTCGGACAGCCCGTTCAGGGCGGCCTTCTCCTTGTCCACGGTGAGCACCAGTTGGTTCCGTTCCCGCTCGCGGTACCAGTCGATGTCGACCACGCCGGGGGTCTCGGCGAAGATCCGTTTCACCGCCTTGGCCAGTTGCACCCGACTGGAGTCGTCCGGGCCGTAGATCTCGGCCACCAGGGTCTGCAGGACAGGAGGTCCGGGCGGCACCTCGGCCAGGGCCACAGTGGCGCCGTGCTGTTCGGCGATCCTGGCGATGGCAGGCCGCACCCGTTTGGCAATGTCGTGGCTCTGGTCGTCGCGCTCGCCCTTGGGCTTGAGGTTGACCTGGACGTCGGCCATGGTCGGCCCTGAGCGGAGGAAATAATGGCGCACCAGACCGTTGAAGTTATACGGCGAGGCGGTTCCGGCATAGATCTGGGTGTTGACCACCTCGGGTTCGCGGCCGATCACCTGGGCCATCTCCATGGCCACCCGGGCGGTCTGCTCCAGGGTCGAGCCCTCGGGCATGTCGAGAATGACCTGGAACTCCGACTTGTTGTCAAAGGGCAGCATCTTCACCTTGACGCCGCCGAAATAGACCAGCGAGCAGGCGGCCAGCAGCAGGGCGACGATCAGGGCAAAGAAGCCGAGCCGCCAGCCGGCGTGGGCCAGGAGTGGGTCCATGATCCGGTGGTAGAGGCGGGTGGACCAGTCGTCCGGGGCGTGATCCGGGTCGTGCCCCTTGCCGCCGGCTCCTTCCCTGGGCTTGCGCAGGATGCGGATGGCGGCCCAGGGCGTGACCGTGAAGGCAATCAGCAGGGAGAAGACCATGGCCGCCGAGGCCCCGATGGGGATGGGTCGCATGTATGGCCCCATCAGCCCGCCAACAAAGGCCATGGGCAGGATGGCGGCGATCACCGCCCAGGTGGCGAGGATGGTCGGGTTGCCGACCTCGATCACCGCCGCTACGGCAATGTCCTTGAGCGAGGCGCCCCGGTTGGCGGGCAGGCGCATGTGGCGGACTATGTTCTCGACCACGACAATGGCGTCATCCACCAGGATGCCGATGGAAAAGATGAGGGCAAACAGGGTGATGCGGTTGAGGGTATAGCCGTAGAGGTAGAACAGCAACAGTGTCAGCGACAGGGTCGAGGGAATGGCCAGCATGACGATGATCGACTCGCGCCAGCCCAGAAACAGCAGGATCAGCAAGGCCACGCCAAAGACGGCAATGCCCATGTGTAGCAGCAGTTCGTTGGATTTTTCCGCCGCGGTCTCGCCGTAGTCGCGGGTGACGGTGACCGTGACCTCGGCCGGGATGAGCGTGCCCTTGAGGCTCTCCACCTTCGCCAGTACCGTTTCTACCACGTGGACCGCATTGGCCCCCGGTCGCTTGGCCACCGACAGGGTCACCGCAGCCTCCGGATTGCCATCGCGGGCGCCAAAAAGCACGTAGGACCGGGGCTCTTCCGGGCCATCCAGGATGGTGGCCACCTCGTGCAGGTAGACCGGTTTGCCGCCGTGGACGCCGACCACGATCCGCCCGGCCTCGTCGGCGGAGGCGAGGAAGGCTCCGGTCTGGAGCAGGACCTCGGTGTTTCCGGCGCGGAGCGTGCCGGAGTGGGACTGACGGTTAGCCTCGCGCAGGTGCTGGCTCAGGTCGGTCGGGCTCAGGTTGCGGGAGGCCAGCAGGAGGGGATCGAACTGGACCCGCAATTGCCGTCGTGTACCGCCGATGAGCTTGGTTTCCGCCACCTCGAAGATCGACTTTATGCTGTCGTCCACCTGACTGGCTAGGCGGCGCAGGGTGTAATGGTCGAAGCTGGGCGAGTGAAAGGTCAGGGCCAGGATGGGCACGTCGTCGATGGTGTGCGGTTTGATCAGCGGCTGACTGACGCCGTGCGGGATGCGGTCGAAGTTGGTCTGCAGCTTCTGGTTGAGGCTGACGATGGCCTTCTCGAAATTCTCACCGACGTAGAAGCGGGCAATGAGCAGGCATTGTCCGGGCATGGAGGTGGAGTAGATGTACTCGATGCCGGGCAACTCGTAGAGCAGCTTCTCCATGGGGATGGCCAGCCGCTGCTCCACCTCTTGGGCGGTAGCCCCGGGCATGGACACCATGACGTCGATCATCGGTACCTTGATCTGCGGCTCCTCCTCGCGGGGCAGGAGGGTGATGGCCAACAGGCCGAGCAGCAGGGAGGCGATCAGGCCGATGGGGGTGAGCTTGGAGCCGACAAAGGCGGCGGCCAGCCGGCCGGCAAAGCCGGGATTTGGGTTGTCGGCCTTCATGGGCTGACCCGCACCGGCTGGCCATCGACCAGCAGCCGGTTGTTGCCGGTGGCCACGGTCTCTCCGGGGTTGAGGCCGGCCAGGATCTCGGTGGCGCCTTCATGCCGGAGGCCGGTGCGCACCAGACGCAGGCGGGCAATGTCCTTGTCGATGACAAAGACCCTGTCCATCTGTCCGGCCGGGACAAGGGCCGCGTCCGGGACCATCAGCGTTCTGACCTCCCTGCCGGGCAGGAGGACCCGGGCAAACTGTCCGGTCCGCAGGTTCGGGTTGGGCGGCAGGTCGAGGGTGATCTGGGCGGTGCGCGAGGCGGGATCGACCGCCGGCGCTATCTCGGCCACGGTCCCCTGGACATCGACGCCCGCGGCCGGGGCCCGCACCGTCAGGACGTCGCCGAGGGCGACCCGCAGCACCAGGCTTTCCGGGACAGCGGTCAAGGCCTGCAGGCGGTGGTTGTTTTCGATCTGCAGCAGCACTGTCCCGGCAGTGGCCAGGTCGCCGGCGCTGACGTTCTTGCGAGTGACCACACCGTCGAAGGGCGCGGTGATGGTGGCGTAGCCGAGCATGGTTCGGGCTTCCCGGTGGGTGGCCTGGGCCATGGCGTACTGGTCGGCCATGGCCTTGACCGCGTCCGGGGTGGCGGCATTCTTGGCGAGCAGGTTCTGCTCCCGCTCGAGGTTGCGCCTGGCCTGGGCCAGCTGCGCCTCGGCCTGGTTGAGTCGGGCGTTGATCTCTTCGGCGCTGATGGCCACCAGGAGGTCGCCCGCCCGCACCGCCGCGCCGAGCACCACCGGCGCACGGGTGACGACGCCTGTGACCTTGGCGGCAATGGCGGCCCGCTCGGCGGCTTGAAGGGTGGCTGCCATTTCAGTCAGGGCCGGGATGTCCTGTTCGCTCACCTTGGCCACAGTGACGGTCACCGGTTCGGTTGCGGCCTTGTTGGTCGCAGTGTTCGCGGCGCTCGTGGGGGAGCACTGCAGGGCAAGCAGCACCAGAGCCAGGAACAGCGACCGGGCCGGAAAGCAATGATTGCAGGATATGGAATCGGCGGACATGGCGGTCAGTTTACCTGGTTGAATTGGGTAAGACCCACGGCGCGGCGCAGGTCGGCGATAGCGATGCGGTGGGCGGCCGTAGCCAGGGCGTGACTCACTCGGGCGTCGGTCAGCCGGTTTTCGCTGGCAATCAGGTCCGAGGCGAGGAGTACGCCCTCCTTGAAGCGGAGACGGGCCAGGCGGGCGCTTTCCGTGGCCGCGGCCACCATCTTGCCAGTCACCCGGAGCCGTTCCTCCTCCTGGTTGAGGGCCAGGGTCGCCTGTTCCACCTCAAGATCGAGCGCCAGTTCCATCTTGCGTTGCTGTTCCCTAGCCTCGCTCAGGCGGGCCTGGGCACGGTCGCTGGCGGCTGCGGTTCGTTGGCCGTCGAAGAGGGTGTAGTTGAGCCGAACCCCGGCCATCCAGGAGTTGCCCGAGCCGTCGTCGATCTCCGTGCCCCTGTCGGTCTGATAGGAGCCAAAGGCGTCGGCGGTCGGCATGTTCCCGGCCTGGGCCTGGCGCACCTCGGCCTCCTGGGCCTTGACCATGGCCGCCATGGCAGTGCGTTCCGGCCGGCCGTTGCTGTCGCGCTCGGCTGGAATATCTTGTCTGGCGCTGCCGGCGGCGTCAAGCCGAACCTCGGTTGCGGGCGTGCCAAGCAGATGGAGAAAGCCGCGCTGGGCCAGGCTGAGGCCGTGGCGAGCCTGGATCAGTTGTTCCTCGGCCCGGGATTGCTGCACCTCAAGGCTGAGCAGATCCTCCTTGAGCAGACTGCCTTCCTGGAAGCGGGCCTGGGCCACGGCCAGGGAGGCGCCAATCGCCTCGGCCGTCGATTGCCGCGCCTGCACCAGATCTTCGGCCTGGACGATGGTATAGAAGGCCTGGACCACCCCGAAGCCGAGCCGGGCACGGATGGCTTCGCGCTCAAGCCGTGCCGCCTGTCCGCGTTCGCCGGCCGCATCCAGGGCTGCCTGGTCGTGGCCGCCGTTGTAGAAGCGGTACTGGACCATGGCCTTGGCCTGGAGGTTGTCGGTGATGCCCGGGTCGTTGAAATCGATGGCGTTGGAGAAGACCCCTTGGTTGAGGATATTGCCGAACGAATACATAGGGTTGTTGGTCCGGCTGTATTCGGCGCTCACCCCCAGCTGGGGAAAAAAGGCGGCCCGGGCGGCGCGGATGTCGGCGTCGGCGGCGCTCATGCGCGCCTGCGCCGTCCGGGCGTCCGGATTGTGCTCCAGGGCAAAATGCACCGCCTCCTGCACGGTCCACGTAGGAGGCGGCGATTGCGGCTCGGCCCACAGCGAAGGCGGTAGAAGCAGGGCGAGCAGCGTGAGCGACAAGGTGTTGCGGGCATGGATCATGGATCAAACCCCTGTTGGCGGAAGAACCGGAAATTGCAAGAGTGTGCAGACCGGAAAAAGATTGCGGCAGAAATAGAAAAAATTCTGTAATATTTGATAACTATGGTGCTGGTTGCGACAATTACCGAAAACAAAATCGAAGATAAGTCGCAATCCCGTTTTTTGCAATGGCAATACGCGCCTGTCGAGCATTGCCAACAGACCCGGGGTCAGATGATCAATTAAGGAGGATATCACCATGCATTGCGTACCGACCATCAAACAACTGCTGCTTTGCTGCTTCATGTTGACCGCTCTGGTGTGCGGGCAGGCCATGGCCGAGGAAACGGTCCCTGGCAAATGGAACGCGGCCGGCAAGGAGGTCAAAGAGGCAGCCGGCGCTGTCGGCGAGGCTGCCAAGGACACGGCGGTCGAGGGTTGGGACAAGGCCAGGACCGAGTCGGCCGAGGTCTATGAGCGGTCGAAGAAGGCAGGTGCCGAGGCGTGGGACAAGACCAAGACCGAATCCAGGGAACTGAAGGACGCCGCGACCGAGAAATCCAAGTCTGCCTGGGACAAGGCCAAGGAACAGTCAAGGGAGACCTGGGAAAAAACCAAGCAGGAGTCCAGTGCGGTGGTGGAGCAGGGCAAGGCCAAGGTCCATGAACTCACCGCGCCGACCGCCCCGGCAGCACCCCAGGCTGCTGTGCCGCAGGCGCCGTCGGCTCCAATCGATCCGGCCGCCCCGGCGGTCCAGCCGGCAAAATAGCTGCCGTGACGCCGCTAGACGCCCGCCACCGTCTGGTGCAGGCCTCTGGCGTCAAACCCCGCCGGAGTTACGGGCGGAACCATCTTGCTGCGGTTTCGCCCGTTTTTTATACATCAAACGATTGATGCAACTCGGGCATCTCGACCTTGGCGCCAGTCAGTTTACCGGCCAGAACCTGCATGGCCCCTTCCTCGCCATGGACCAGGAAGGTGCGTTCGGGGTTGCCGGTCAGGGCGTGCCACTTGAGCAGTTCCGCCTGGTCGGCGTGGGCGGAAAAACCGCCGATGGTATGGATCTCGGCGTTGACCTCGACTTCGTCCTGCAGCACTCGCACTACGCCCGCGCCTTCGATGATCTGCCGTGCCAGCGTGCCCTCGGCGGCGTAGCCGACAAAGACCACCGAGGCCTCCCGCCGCCAGAGATTGTGGCGGAGATGGTGGCGGATGCGGCCGCCGGTGCACATCCCGGAACCGGCGATGATTACCGCTCCCCGCACCTGCTTCAGGGCAATCGACTCGGTGGTGTCGCGGATCATGCGCAGGCCGGGCAGGGCAAAGGGATCCCTGCCGGCCGAGATCACCGCCCAGGTCTCCTCGTCGAAGCACTCGCGGTGACGGCGGAAGATCTGGGTGGCGGAGATGGCCATGGGCGAATCGAGGAAAACCTGGAGGTGGCGCGGCAATACGCGCTGCTCGATGCCCTCCCGCAGGTAGTAGAGGATTTCCTGGGTGCGTTCCAGGGCGAAACTGGGGATGAGCACATTGCCGCCGCGGTCGATGGTGGTGTTGATTGCCTGGTAGAGTTCCTTGATGGAGGGTTCCAGCCGCTTGTGCAGGCGGTCGCCGTAGGTAGACTCCATGACCACCACATCGGCCTGGGGCGGTCTGGCCGGGTCGGGCAGGATGGCTCGCCCGTCGTATCCGAGATCGCCGGAGAAGAGCAGCCTCCTGTGCACCCCGCCTTCCTCCAGCTCAAGCAGGATGCAGGCCGAGCCGAGGATATGGCCGGCTTCATAAAAGGTGGTGCGGATGCCGGGGCAGAGGTCGCGCGGTTTCTCGAAGGCGGCGATATCGACAAAGGCGTCGAGGCAGTTGAGGGCGTCGATGGTGTTGTAGAGTGGTTCGGCCCGTTCGCCCCGATTGCGGCGCTTGCTGGCCTTGTAGTCGCGATAGCTGGCCTCCTCCTCCTGGATTCTGGCTGAATCGAGCATCACCAGCCGGGCCAGTTCCCGGGTGGCCGAGGTGGAGATGACCTTGCCGCGAAAGCCCAGCCGGCTCAGGAGCGGAATGCGGCCGCAGTGATCGAGGTGGCCGTGGGTGAGCAGCAGGTAATCGATCCCGGCCGGATCAAAACCGAAATCGTTGCGGTTTTCGTCATCCAACTCGCGACCACCCTGGTAGAGCCCGCAGTCAATAAGAATCCTTTTGTCCCCACATTCGACTAGATAGCAGGATCCGGTGACGTTCCGTGCGGCTCCGTGGAAGGCAATGCGCATATTCGCTCCTTTGGCGTCGGTGAGGACGCCGGCTGTTTCTTGTGGGGATGGCGGTCAGAACGCGCCGAGATCCTCGGGCGCAAAGGGCAGCCAGCGGAAAAGGTGTTGCTCCAGAGAGAGGCATTTCTGAAAATTGTCCCGAATCAGCTGCCGCCGCTCCGGGTTGTCCTTGCCGTAATGGTCGATGATGTACTCCAGCCGTTCGTCCAGGTCGACCACCACATTGTGCCGTACGCGTTTGTCAGCGTAATAGACCAGCTCGCGGGCGCTGAACGTGCCGGTGCGGTACCGTTCCGGGTCGTACTGACGCAGGAGTACGTGTTCCTCGACGATGGTGGCGATTTCGGCAAAGCCGTGCCGGCGGCAGATTTCGCCTCCGGCCCTGGCGTGATCGCAGGTGGTGTTGAGGCAGGGCGTCTTGGCGATGTCGTGCAGCAGCGCGCCGGTGATGACCTGTTGCCGGTCCGCCTGGGCCCGGCCCGGGGCAAAGAGGCGGAGGCCTTGGTACAGTTGCTCAGCCAGGCGAGCCACCACCAGGGAGTGGTGGCGGATATTGGGCAGCATGGCGTACTGCTCCATCAGCTGGATGCATTCGGCCAGCGAGGGAACCGGGAAGGGCGTCTGCTCGGAGCTGGACATGCGGGTCGTGCCTTGGCCTTACCGGCCGCTGAGGCGATGGACGGCCTCGACCGCGATCCGTGCCTGCTCCGGCGGCGTTTCCGGCTGGATGCCGTGGCCGAGGTTGAAGATGTAGCCCTTGGCTCCGACGGCATCGGCCAGCATGGCCGCGATCCGCGCCTCGAGTCGATCCTTGGGCAGGAAGAGCGCCAGGGGGTCGAGGTTGCCCTGGACCGCATGGTTGCCCGCCTGCCGGATAGCCTCGGCAAGGGGCAGCCGCCAGTCGAAGCCAAGTACCTCGGCGTCCAGGGTGGCGGTCAGGGGAGTGAGGGTGGCGCCGTTGTTGGCGAAATAGATGATCGGCACGTCGGTCATGGCCCGCAGGTCGCTGATGATCGAGCGGACATAAGGCAGGGCGAACTGCTCATAGTCGCAGGGCGCGAGCACCCCGGCCCAGGAGTCGAACAGCTGCAGGGCCTGGGCTCCGGCCCGCGCCTGGGCCTGGAGGTAGGCGCTGGTGCAGGCGGTGATCTTGCAGAGCAGATTGTGGTAGAGCTCCGGTTCCTGGAACATCATCCGCTTGGTCTGCAGGAAGACCTTGGAACTGCCGCCCTCGATCAGGTAGGTGGCCAGGGTGAAAGGCGCGCCGGCAAAGCCGATGAGCGGCACCTGCAATTCCCGCCGCAGCAGGCGGATGGTCTCCAAGACAAAGGGCAGTTCCGCCTCCGGGTCGGGGACCACAAGGTCGTCCACTGCCTTCTGGCTGCGCACCGGCTGGGCGAAGATCGGCCCCTTGCCCTCGTGGAACTCCAGCGCAAGCCCCATCGCTTCCATGGGAATGAGGATGTCGGAGAAGAGGATGGCGGCGTCGAAGCCGAAGATGCGAATGGGCTGCAGGGTCACCTCGGTGCAGAGTTCTGGGCTCTTGCACAGTTCGAGGAAACTGACCCGGCGGCGCACCTGCTGGTAGTCGGGCAGGTACCGACCCGCCTGGCGCATAAACCAGACCGGGGTGTATGCGGTCTGTTCGCCCCTGCAGGCCTGGAGAAAGGTGTCGTTGAACATGGGAAGCCTGTGTGGTTGGGCCGAAGGGGGCTTTTCGCGCCGTTCAAGGAAATATGACCGATCGCGGGCCCGCACGGCGGATTAGTCTGCCGCGGTTGCGGTGTTACCGCCCCGGCCGGTGGTTGCAGAAGGGCTCGCCGGCCAGGTAGTCGCCGGTCATGGCGTAGGCCCTGGCTCGGCAGCCACCGCAGACATAGAGATACTCGCATTGTCCACAATGGTCCTTGTAGCCGGCAAAGTTGCGCATGTCGAGCAGAAGCGGCGAGTTCTCCCAGATGTCGGCAAAGGACTGGTCGCGGAGGTTGCCGGCCGATTTGGGAAAGTAGCTGCAGGGCAGGACGTTGCCGTCGACGTCGATCAGGCAGATCAACTGCCCGGCAAGACAGCCCTTGGAGCCGCCGGTGGAAAAACTCAAGGTGCGCCGCTTGAACCGCTCGCCCTCGGCCTTGGCCCGCTGGAGCACGATCCGGTAATACTGGGGGGCGCAGGTGGGCCGGACCAGCAGGGAGTCTTCTTCCTTTTCCATATCGTAGTGCCAGTTGAGCATGGCTTCGTACTCGTCCGCCGGGATGAGCTCGGCCATGATGTCCTCGCCGCGGCCGGTGGGCACGATCATGAACAGGTACCAGGCGGTGGCGCCCAGGGATTTGACCAGCTGGTATATCTTCGGGGCCTCTTCCCTGTTGCGGGTGGTGAAGGAGGAGTTGACGAGAAAGTCGATCTGGTGGCGGTTGAACAGTTCGATGGCGTGCATCACTCCGGCAAAGGCGCCAGGCTGTTTGCGGAAGTCGTCATGCACCTCCGCGGTGGCTCCATCCAGGCTCAGGGAAACCATCTTGATGCCAGTTTCCTTGATGCGGCCGCAGACCTCATCGGTGACCAGGGAGCCGTTGGTGGCCAGGCACATCCGCAGGCCCAGACTTGTTCCGTGGGCAGCGATGTCGAAGACGTCCGGTCGCAGCAGCGGCTCGCCGCCGGAAAGCACCACCACCGGGTTGGCGTAGCCGCGGATCTCGCCGAGGATGCGCTTGGCCTCGTCAAAGGAAAAATCCGGATGGCCAATGACCTCGTTTGCCGAGGACGAACGGCAATGGATGCAGTTGAAGTTGCACCGGCGGGTGATTTCCCAGGCGATCCATTTGGGGACGAATTCCATAACGATTCTCGGTGTCCCGGGATGACGGCGCATGGACCGGGAATTGGGCGCGGAACGCTGCCGCGTGCCCGTGGGCGGGCCGGATTTTTCTGTCCCACGTTGTGGACCGGGCTGGCGGGCGTCGAAACCGGCAAACTATATTCTTCTTGCCCATCAGGGTCAACAGCTTTGTCCGCGGGCACTCTCCCGGGCCCCGCGAGAGCTTGTCCCAGCGTGATATTGGTGGAAATTCCCCGCGAAACGTTTATTGTATAATCACAAATGGAAAGGTAAATCCGGATTACCTCAGGCTCAGGGAGACGTGGCATGCAGCAGATTAAAAGTATTCTCACCCCGATCGATTTCTCCGACAACGCGGGTAAAATCGCCAAGGCGGCAGCCTATGTCGCCGGAACCTTCAAGGCCGAACTCCATCTGGTGTTCGTGGTTCAGAATTTCGAGGATTACAGCGGGTTCTTCGTTCCGCCCATCAACCTGCCCAATCTCGAGGAGGAGTTGTTCGCCTCGGCCCAGCAGCAGATGGAATCCTTTGTCGAGGAGCACAAGGCCGCCTTTACCGCCGCGGGGGTGACCGAGGTCACCAGCAAGGTAATGTCCGGCGATGTGGCCGAGGAAATTCTCTCCTACGCTGCCAAGAAAAAAGTGCAGTTGATCGTCATGGGGACTCACGGGTACAAGGGGGTGGAGCGGATCATGTTCGGCAGCGTGGCCGACAAGGTGGTCAAGACTGCCTGTTGCGCCGTGATGACGATCAACCCCTACCGGGAGGAGTGCGAGGAAAAGGCTGTCTGAACGGCGCCTGCGCTGCCAGATGGCGGCGCCTTTTCGGTGGAATTGCGGGAGTGATCGAGATCGCGGCCGCCATGAAGAGGGGGGCTGTGAGTTCTTGAGGTGTTCACCGGCGGCGATGAGGTGCACATCGTCGGTACGGCAAACACTGGGGCGTCGTCAGGGCGGTGTTCGTGGAGTCGATATGATGTCAAAAACAGCGCGCATTGAAAAGAGAAAGTATCCCCGGATAGTGGTCACCGGAATGGGCATCGATGTCTCTGATGGCATTGGTTGCTGGTCCGGGACGGTGAGCGACGTATCCCGCAACGGTTTGTGCGTGAGCGACCTAGGGTTGGTGCTGGGCAAGAAGACTAACACCTACACCGTGGTGGCGTCCAAGGGTTTGTCCCACTTCAAGTTCCGGGTCAAACCCCGCTGGGAGGTGGTCCGGGCCCGGAGCAAGACCATGGGAGTGGAAATTTCCGAGACGCCCGGCAAGTGGGTGGAGTATGTCCAGAACCTGGAGTCCGTAAAAAGTAAAGGCTGATCAGCGCAGATTGCGGCTGACCCGTGTCGCGGCTGTTGGCAGCATCCCCTCAGACAAATACCGTCACGGCTGAGCGTCACATCAAGCCTCGGCCAGAAGTCCCACCGTAATCCCCCTCCCCTTGTCATCTTTGGTCCTGCCGGCGGCGCCATCCCCGCCGGCAAATCCCTCCAGAAACAGTCTCCGGTCTGTTGTTCCGGGGAAATAGTGCAGTTCAAGCCAGCATCGCCCGTACTGTTCCGCAGGGAACCGTTGCTTCACAGCTTCAGCCCACTGGGCCGCGCCCTGGCCGAACAGGGCGGCCGTGTGGTCGATCTCGGCCTGATGCAGGTCTTCCGGTCGGGCGAGGGCGGCGAAGGCTTCCGTCAAATAGGGGACCGCTGGCAGCAGCGGCGCGGTCCAGACGCTGTCCGATATCTGTGCGCCAGCGCGGGGCAGGAGCAGTCTTCCGAGCCGCACCGGTTCCCGCCTTTGCCTTTTCTCGTAGGTCTCGGATACTGTCGCCAGCGCCGCCTCGTACCCCGTGACCAGCACCTGCGGCCACCTGAGCGCGGCATCGTGGAACGCCAGCCGGCTCCAGGCCTTGAGCCGGTGGGACAGGAGCGCTTCGGCCCGGTGGCCGCTGTGCGTCAGGCTCTCGGTCAGGGCAAACAATTCGTCAGCCTCCTCGCGTAATTCGGCCAGCAGTTCGTCCTGGCGCAGGGCGATTCGCGCCAGGGCCTCGTCCAGTTCGGCCTGCTCGATGGCGTGGATTTCGGCAAGTTTCAGCACCAGCCGCGCCTGCCAGAGCAACATCTCCTCTTCCTTGCGGGCGCTGATCTCAGCGCTGCCCAGCAGATTCGAGACAATGGCCTGCTTGCTCTCCGCCCGCTCCGGCTGGTGAATGCCCGCCAGGGTGAGCATGGACAGCTGGCTGATGTAGTCTGCGCCCCGCTGCCGCAGATCGTGGACCAGGGCAAGGAAGCGCTGGCGCTGGTCGCCCAGCGGGACCGGCGCGACCAGGCGGAGGCGGCCCTGACGGCCGAGTTGCTCGATCAGGGGCGCATGCGCCGCAGGCGGCTCGTCCTCGACCGCTTGCAGGTAGACAAGCCGGTCGAAAACCTGTACAAGGGGGAACATCAATTCCGGGTCAGGGAGCGTGTCCGGAAACACAGAAGCAGATATTTGGTTCATGATATGGGTACGTTACGGGAAAAAATCACTTTTATGCTGACGGCGCTGGCCTATCTGCTCTTTCATTTGCGTCTGGGGGAAAACCCGGGCGAGATGATTGCCGGCACGGTGTCGCAGATACTGCTGACCGCACCGTACGCCATTGGTTTTGCCTACATCATCGCGGCGGTGCTTCGCCGGCTCACTGGCCGCGGCTGGCCGCCCTGGGATCGGGTGGCGCGGTTGTTCTTCACCTTTGGCATCTTGTTTGCCTTTTTCTTCGCCCTCTATGAATATGCTGGCCAGGGGGCGCCGCAGGCGCGAATGGAACAGCAGCGCCAGTCGTCTAGCGTATCACGCTTTTTTGAGGATGTGCTCCGGATGGGGCGGTAGTATTCGGCATGAGGATCGATTCCGGGCCCAGAAGCGTGCCCGGGCTGGTGACCGAATTGCAGCCGGTCTGCACCCGGTCGCCGAGGATGGCGCCGAGCTTGCGCAGGCCGGTGTCCACCTGGCCGTCCGCTGTCCGCACCACCACGTTGCCCGGCAAAAAGCGCAGGTTGGCGCATTTAGTGCCAGCCCCCAGATTGACGTCGTTGCCGAGGATCGAGTCGCCCAGGTAGGCGAAGTGTCCGGCCTTGGCGTCGTTGAGAAAGATCGAGTGCTTGACCTCGGTGGTGTGCCCGACCACGCAACGGCTGCCGATCAGGCAATAGCCGCGCAGGTAGGCCCCCTGGCGGATCTCGGAGTAGTCGCCGATGATCGCCGGCGACTTGATCAGCGCCCCGGACTCGATCAGCACCCCGCGGCCGATCTTGATGTTGCGGCCCATCATTACCGCGCCGGCCATGATCACCGAGGCGCCTTCCAGCAGTTGGCCGTTTTCCCAGACCGTCATTTTGCCCCTGGTGGCGTCGTCGTAGGTGATGATGCACTCGCGGGCGTTGCGTAGCTTACCGTTGTAATAGATATAGGGGCTGTCCAGGGGGACGCTGTCGGTCAGGCAGATGTGCTGGAAGGTCGGGGCGGTGTGGGTGTCGATGTAGTGCTTCAGCTTGATCAGGGGGTCCCAGACCCGGTCGCAACCGGCGAACAGATCCTTGAAGGGATAGGCATCGAGTTGGAAAAACGACCCTGTGGCGAGCATGAACGGGCTCCTTGGCAATCTCTTGGGGGGC
>CAZFPV010000013.1:0-17071 GCA_964521155.1 uncultured Desulfobulbus sp.
GCCGATGATGGCGTTGACCAGCGAGGACTTGCCCACGTTGGGGCGGCCAAGAAAGGCGACGCGCATGGCGTTTTCCGGGAGATTGTCCTGCAGCCCCGTTGTTTCCAGGTGCGGCAGCAACCCTTCCATGAGGCTGGCAAAGCCGTAGCCGTGATCACCGGAGAGCGGCCACAATCGCTCCACGCCCAACTCCCAGAAAGGGGAGAGCAGACTGTCCTCCAGATCGTAGCTGTCGATTTTGTTGACGATGTAAAATACCGTCTTCTCGGTGCGGCGGAGCAGGTCGACGATCTCGACGTCGCTGGGGGTCAGGCCCTCGCGGCCGTCCATGAGAAAGAAGATCACGTCCGCCTCCTCGATGGCCATCATGGCCTGGTGGCGAATGTGGTTGGTGATGGTGTCGTCCTCGTCGTCGATGCCGCCGGTGTCCACCAGGAGAAAGGGTTTGTCGTCCCAGGTGACCCGGGCATAGTGGCGGTCGCGGGTGACGCCGGGGGTCGGGTCGACTAGGGCATCGCGGCGACGGGTCAGGCGGTTGAACAGGGTGGATTTGCCGACGTTGGGGCGGCCGATGAGGGCGACCAGGGTGGCGTTTTCGGTGGTCATGATCGTGTTGCAAGCTCCTGGCGGCATTGGTCGGTGAGGTCTCGGAGGGCAGGATACCCGGCGGCCTCCGGTTTGGCAAGCAGGCCTGCCAGTGAATCCAGGGCAGGCCGGAGGTATTGGGCGAAAAAGGGCTTGCCTCGCACCTGGCTTAAAAAAGCGAAAGCGCCCAGGATCTGCAGGTTGCGCTGCAGGGCTAGCCACAGGTACTCGCGTTGGAACTGTTCGGGGTCATAGACGATCTCCTGCAGCAGGGCATCGAGGTAGACCCGGGTCAATCGTTCCTGCAGGGCAGGTGGCAGGGCCGCGTAGGGGTCGAGCAGGAGCGAGGCCAGGTCGTAGGCCAGCGGCCCGAGGCGGCCGCCCTGGAAATCGATGAAGCGAACGCGACCGTCCTTGACCATGAGGTTGCGACTCTGGAAGTCGCGGTGGAGAAAATAATCGGCCGGCGCCGCCGCGGCCTCGTCGGCCAACCGTTCGCACTCTGACTCGACAACGGCGCGGTCAAAGGCAATGTCGAGCAGGTCGGTGCAGCAGGCGCGGAGAAAGTAGCCGGACTCACGCTCCCGCATCAGCTGTCGGTCGTAGCGAGGTGTGTCCCAGCACCAGGCCGAATCGAATCCTGCAGCCGCCCGCACCTGCATCCGGGCCAGTTCGTGCACGGCCTGCTCGTACAGCCCCGCAGCCTGTTCCGCATCCTGCCCGGCAAGCAGATCGTGCAGCCGCAGGTCGCCCAAGTCCTCGCAGAGCGCAAGCCCGGTCGCAGGATCAAAGGCGTGAATCGCCGGCGTTGGCGCACCCGATTGGTGCAGGTGGCTGCCGATACGATGGAAGGCGTTGGCTTCGGCCAGGCCGGCCTGGTCGGCTTTCGGCGGCAGGACGGCGATCAGCGTCCAGCCTTCGCTGCGCAGTCGGTAAAACCGGCGTGTGGAGCCGTCCGGGGTGAGCGCGTGGACGTGGACGTTGTCCTGGTTCCAGGCGTTGATCGGCCTGGCCAGCAGTCGACCGGCGATTTTAATCAGTTGGTTCTCGTTCAAGGCTGTTGCTCCCTGGCGCGGTCAGCCTCGGCGTCAATGGCCGCGTCTCCGGTACAGATGGCGTCGCAGTGGAGGCTGTGCGCGGCCACCTTCGCCCCGTCCCAGACCACGGTGCGGCAGAGGCGTGCGCCTTCGCCGATCATTGCCCCAGCCCCGATGCAGCCCCAGTCTTCCAGAATTACGCCCTCGCCGACCCGGGCAGAAGGATCGACCAGCCAGCCCCTGGCGCCAAGCAGTTCTCCGTGTAATTCCAGGTAATCGCCAGGCGTGCCGATGTCCCGCCACAGGGCGCCGTCCACGCGAACGCTGCCGATCCGGCCCTCCCGCGCCAATTCCCGGTACAGGTCGATGATGTGAAAAAAGCCGCCGGCCGGAATCCGTTCGATCACCTCCGGGTCGATCACATGGATGCCAGTGAAGGCGAGCCGTTGGCCGGTCCAGTCAGCAAAGCTCCGCACCCGGCCGTCTTCGACCCCAACCGTGTTGAAGCGGGGCAGGTCGTGCATGGCCAGGGTGACGTCATTGGCCGAGCCCAGGTGGCGGAAGTAGACCTGCTCCAGATTGATCTCGTGGTAGAGGTCGCCGTTCATCACCAGCACCGGATCGTTGTCCATGCGATTGAGCGCCTGGCGCAGGCTGCCGCCGGTGCCGAGGATTTCGGGTTCGTGCTGGATGAGCACCTCGGGCCAGTCGGCCACTGCGGCCTCGATCTGGTCGGCCAGGTGATGACAGTTGACCAGGATGGGGGCGCAGTCGCAGGCGCGCAGCTGCATCAGCTGCCGGTGCAACAGGGGCACGCCTGCCACCGGAAAGAGCGGCTTGGGACGGACGTTGGTATAGGGCCGCAGACGGGTTCCGTAACCCGCGGCAAGGAGGATGGCCTGCATGTCAGCGTGGGGGGAATTGAACTTGACTTGATCCGGAAACTGCTCTACATATCATGTTTTCCGGCCGAAGGGCAAAAAATATCATTCTTTCGGGCAGGCGCGGCGCATGGACGAGATCGGCCGCCGCCAGGCCGGCAGGCCTGCCTTGTACCGTTTCTCTCCCCTGTCCGCAAGCTTCCAGAGTGTACTCCATGATTACCTTCCTCGATTACGGCGCCGGCAATGTCCGCTCGGTCATCAACGCCATTGAACACCTGGGCGAGAGCGTCGACCTGGTTCGGAGCGGCGAGGATATCGACCGCGCCGAACGGCTCATTTTTCCAGGGGTCGGCAACTTTGGCGCCCTGATGCAGACCCTGCGCAAAAACAACCTTCGTGAGCCGCTGATCCGCTACCTGCATTCGGGCAAGCCGTTTTTCGGCATCTGCGTCGCTCTCCAGGCCCTCTACGAGTGGAGTGAGGAAGCGCCCGAGGAGCCGGGACTGGGCATCCTCCCTGGATGTGTGCAGCGATTCACCTGCGACCTGGCGGTACCGCACATCGGCTGGAACGGAATCAAAGCGCATCAGGATTCGCCGCTCTTCCGCGATCTTCGGGGTGATGAGAAATTTTATTTTGTCCACTCCTACCATGTGGTTCCGCGGACCCGTGACGACATCCTCACCACCACTGACTACGGCGGGGAGTTCGTCAGCGCCATCCAGCGGGGCAACCTGGTGGCCACCCAGTTTCACCCGGAAAAGAGCGGCCGAGCCGGCCTGCAACTGCTGCGTAACTTTCTCGCCGGCAGCCAGGAATCCATCCGGCTTGCTTCCTGCCCGGAGCGGACGGTGCTGGCCAAGCGGATCATCGCCTGTCTGGACGTGCGCGCCAATGACCAGGGCGATCTGGTGGTCACCAAGGGCGATCAGTACGACGTCCGCCAGGAGGGGGCGGTGCGCAACCTGGGCAAGCCGGTGGAACTGGCCCGGGACTATTACGAGCAGGGCGCCGACGAGATCACCTTTCTTAATATCACCGGCTTTCGTGATTTTCCGCTCCAGGACATGCCCATGCTGAAGGTCCTGGAAGAGACCTCGAAAAACGTCTTCGTGCCACTCACCATCGGCGGCGGCATCCGCGATTTCACCGACCGCAACGGCCAGTTTGCAAGCGCCCTGGAGGTGGCCTCGCGCTACTTCCGCAGCGGCGCGGACAAGGTCTCCATCGGCTCGGACGCGGTGCTGATCGTCGAGGAGGTGCTGAAAACCGGCCGGTCCCAAGGGTTGAGTTCCATCGAACAGATCGCCCGGGTCTACGGCAATCAGGCGGTGGTTATTTCCATCGATCCGCGCCGGATCTATGTCGATCATCCCGAGGCCGTGCCCCACAAGGTGATCGAGACCGCAATCGCCGGCCCGAACGGCGAGCGCCACTGCTGGTACCAGTGCACCATCAAGGGAGGCCGCGAGGGGCGCCCGCTGGATGCCATCACCCTGGCCCAGGTCTGCGAGCAGCTGGGGGCAGGTGAGATCCTGCTCAACTGCATCGACCGCGACGGCACCAACTCGGGCTTTGACCTGGAACTGATCCGGGCCGTGCGCTCGGCGGTGACCATCCCGGTGATCGCCTCCAGCGGCGCCGGCTGCAGCGAGCACTTCCTTGAGGTCTTTACCCGTACGGGCGCCGAGGCCGCCCTGGCTGCCGGCATTTTTCATCGACGCGAGGTGCCCATTGTCGAGGTGAAACGTCATCTCGCCGGTTCGGTCGAAATCCGATCAGTCTGAACCTGTCTGCCGGTGGTTTGTCCTGGCGCGGAAGTGCTTGCGGTCAGGGACAAAAAGGTTGCCTGACTCCGCCATAACCGTTTCTTTGCTTTGTCTTTGGTTGGGGCGGGGCTATAATGGAAGCGAATGAACGAGGAATCCTCCGCTTAACAAGAGGTTAAGGGGAAACCTTTTCTTCCATGGCTCCGGTGTATCGTATCGGAGGACAGCGCACGCAATGACTGACAATCGGCAGCACCCTCGTATTCGCCTCAATGGCCCAACGGTCCACGTCACCGACGGCTGCCTTTTTACGACGGCCCAGATCGATAACGTGTCCCCAGCCGGTCTCTGTCTGTGCAATCTGCCTGAACAGCTCTACCGCAACGCCGAACAATTGACGATCTTTTCCAACGGCAACCCGGCCATGCCCACCCTGCACATCAAACCGTGCTGGCAGACAGTTGGCTGGAATGGTAAAAGTATTGGGGCGACTATTCTCAATACCCCGAAAACATGGATGTTTTTTGTCGGTCGCGCTGCCAGGTGCTCAGACAGGGAGACAAAGCGGTAACAGTTGTCAAGCAGAGGCCGAAGCGACGACGACACTCCGGGGTGTGCGGGCGTACAAAGCCCCCGGCCCAAGGGTTGGGCGTCGGGGGCTTGATCGATCAACAGGCGGTCACGCAGACTGGGCGGCATTTTCCCAGCAGGTCCACTATGCAGGTGTTTCCCTGCCGTTGACGGAATGGTTCAGTACCCTCTCTCGTACCGGTCGTAGCGATTTGAGCGATCATACTGATTGTACTGGTTATAGCTGTCGTCCAGACCGCGGTTTCTGTCTCCCCACATCATTTCCCCGTTTTCCCGCACACAGCGCGAATACTCATAGGTTCCGGGCCGCGAGAAACCCCGGCAGTACTCCTGGATGCGATCATAGGAACGCTCTGGGCGATGCCGGGAGGAACGGTTGTCGTCGTAGCGGTACTGCTCGTAGCGGTAACGGTTGTCACGTTCTTGGAACGAGGGCGGGGAAGGATGGATGGGCCGCTTTTGCTGCTCTTCCTCGAGTTTTTGCTGCTTCTTGCGAATGGCCAGCCGTTCCTCGTAGGTCATGTTTTTTTTCGGGTCGGGAATGTGCCCTGATTCATACTGCCGTTGCAGGTTTTCCCTGAACTGCTGGGACAATTCGGCGCTTGCCTCGGAGAAGGCTCCGCTGCCGAGCAGGAGGACAGAGAGCAGGCAGAGGGGAAACGCGGGACGAACAATAATCGTTAGTTTCATGGAGCAGCACCGGGAGGAATTTTGACGGACCAACACTCCTTCACATCAAATTTGCGCACTATTGTACACAAAGAAAGCAGGTTGGCACATCGAAATTACGCTGCGTCGTTCTCCACGATTTGCCCCTGAGAATCGTCCTTTCCCTGTTCCGGTTCCACCGCATCGGTTTCTTGCCGTTCCCGGTTCAGCTTGCGTTCCTTCTTGGCTTCTTTTTTCTTCTGTTTGTCGAGTTCTTTGGATCTTTTTTCCTGCTGGTAGTTGTTTCGTTTCGCCAAACGACACCCCCCTTGGCAATTGTGGGTGATGGTCGCGGCCGGCGATTCTCACGCGGAGATCCGGCCGGCCGCGATGATGCTATCAGCGCTGCTTGACAACGTTGGCAGCAGCCGGGCCCTTGGCGCCGTTGACCACGTCAAAGCTTACGCGCTCCCCTTCCTGGAGAGATTTGAAACCAACGGCCTGGATGGCTGAATGGTGGACAAACACATCCTTGCCGCCATCCTGCTCGATAAAGCCAAACCCCTTGGAATCATTAAACCATTTTACAGTTCCTTCAGCCATTGTACTTACTCCTTGTTCGTTGTGCGCTGATTGCGCACGGTTGGGTGTTCGGCCCCATGGCGGGGCCTTGGGTGTAGCGCCGGGTCGCACAACGGTGTGGCCCGGAATTATTCATCGGTTCAGTTGGAACGGCGAGACAGGCCAAATACTGTGGCCTTGGCGGCCCGGTTCCGTCTGGACGGCGTTCCCGAGGCCACGGTTCTGGCCGGTTTTTTCACGCCGTCCACGGTCTCGGACCGCTGCTGGCGGGGTCGGGATTCGCTCTCCCCGTGCCGTTCAAAGGTCATGGCCGAGGCGGCCTGGCGGATCATCCGGTCGTCGAGCGACTGTTCGATCAGCCGGATCATGCGTCCGTCCTCCATGGTGGCGAAGGTCAGAGCCTCGCCGGTACGGCAGGCGCGTCCGGTGCGGCCCGTCCGGTGGATGTAGGCCTCGGGGGTGTCCGGCATGTCGTAGTTGATAACATGGGAGATGCCGGTGACGTCGATGCCGCGGGCCGCGATGTCGGTGGCCACGAGTACGGTGTATGCGCCCTTCTTGAAACCCTCGAGGGCCTGCTGGCGCTTGGCTTGCGACAGGTTTCCCTGCAGCGAGGTAGCCTTGAAGCCGGCCTGGGCCAGTTTGAGGGCCAGGCTCTTGGCCTTGTGCTTAGTGCGGGTGAAGACCAGGGTGCTGGTCATTTCCGCATCCTTGAGCAGGTGGACGAGCAGATCGGTTTTCTGACTCTGCTCGACCGAGTAGAGCAGATGGGAGATCGTCTCAATCGAGCGGGAAGGGTTGATCTGCACAGTCACCGGATCAGTGAGGATCTCCTCGACAAAGCGGCGGATTTCCATCGGCATGGTCGCGGAAAAGACAAGCGACTGCCGCTTTTCCGGCACCTGCCGCAGGATCCTCCGGATATCGGGAAGAAAGCCCTTGTCGAACATCTGGTCGGCCTCGTCGAGAATCAGCGTCTCGATGCGGCTGAGATCCATATCCCCGTCGTTGAGGATGTCCAGCAGACGTCCGGGGCAGGCCACGACAATGTCAACGCCGCTGCGAAGCCGGGAAACCTGGGTCTGCTTGCTGACGCCGCCGTAGACGGCGAGACAACGCAGCCGGGTGCCGCGGATAACGGTCTCGGTGAACTCGTTGATCTGCTCTGCCAGTTCCCGGGTGGGGGCGAGGATCAGCACCTTGACATGCTTGCCGGCGCCATCCATGAGGTGCTGCACCGTGGGCAGAATGAAAGCTGCGGTCTTGCCGGTGCCGGTCTGGGCCAGTCCGAGCAGGTCTCGTCGATCAAGAATGGCAGGGATGGCCTGCTGTTGAATCGGGGTTGGCGCGGTGAAGCCGCTCTGTTGAATAGCGTTGTTGATGTGGGAATTGAAAGAAAAAGTACTAAACGTCATTGGGTCTCCCACAAGCAGAACGGACGGAGGCCATGGGAGGCCATACGTGTACGGAGCGACGCCGAATCTGGGCGACACTCCGGTTCTGTTTGCTGAAAAATGGATGGTGATCTGCCGATATCGCGGCAGCGCTGGGGGTGTTTCAAAAGGAAATAAACCGAAAACAAGGGGAGGGATAGAAAACCATCGGAATGCTGGCTGCGGTCGGCTGGGGCCAAGAACGGGGCGGCAAGGGGCTGAACAAGGATTATCTGCGCCTCTGGCCCTTTTTGACCGGCGGTTTGGCCTCGTTGCATACCAGGGTGCGGTGCTGGTATTCCTTGCCATTCAGACCGTCCATGACTTTGTGCCCTTCCGACCTGGTCGCCATTTCAACAAAGCCGAAACCCTTGGGCTGACCAGAAAACTGATCGACGATGAGCTTGGCGCTGACCACGCTGCCAAAGGAGCCGCACAGTTCGGAGAGTTGTGTTTCGGTAATATTGTACGGCAGGCTGCCGATAAAAAGTTTCATGCCTTTCTGTCCCTCCAAGGGGGTAGCAAGCAAAAACTTTTTCGGTATCGATGGATACGGCCTGAGAGAGATGTCTGTCAGGAAAAGAAAATGCTAGATGGAATATTGCTGAAAGATACGGGCTGCCACCCTGTTTGGCAAGGGAATAATTGCATGTCATTTCGTACATGCACCCAAAACAGCTCGCCGTCGCCCACCCCCTGTTCAATAGAAAATCCTTTGTACGCCTGAAATACTTGTTTGTTTCCGATATGTTGAATGGCATGTCCACTAGGCGTACCGACAGGGCGGCGGCGCCGTTCCCAGCGGGAAGAATTTTTTGCTTTCCCTGTCCCGGATGCGGCATCGTGTTATCTTTGGGCCGCCTTCGCTGTTTCCATTCGCTGCGGGGGATGCTATATAGGCAAGTTCCATCCTGTACCAGCGATGTCGGACCGGCTGTGGCCATCGTATCTTGTCGATGGCGCGAAGAACCCGCCGTTCCGTTCCATTTCCGGCCCTGACTTTGACTTTGCAAACACCATGGACGACAAACTGAATATCCCCACTCTGCGCCAGCGCATCGACCAGATCGACGACACCATCCTGGATCTGCTCAAAGAACGGCTCGACTGTGCCAAGACCATCGGCCAGCTCAAGACCGAGACCAACCGAGCCAAGTGGGATCCGCAACGGGAACTGGAAATCTATGACCGGTTGAGGAAGAACAACAACGACATCTTCCCCTACAAGGCGCTCCGTTCGATCTTTCACGAGATCATCACCACCTGCCGTCTGTCGCAGCGCAAGGCCATCGTCGCCTACCTCGGTCCGGAGGCCACGTTCTCCCATCTGGCAGCGGTCAAGTACTTCGGTCAGACTGCCGATTACCGGGCCATGGAGTCCATCGCCGAGGTCTTCGAAGAGGTGGAAAAGGAGCGGGTCGAATACGGCATCGTGCCGGTGGAAAACTCCATCGAGGGCGCGGTCACCTATTCACTCGACGCCTTTCTCAAGTACAAGGTGCAGATCTGCGGCGAGATCCAGCTGGCCATCACCCACAACCTAGTCAATCGTTCTGGCAATATCGAGGACATCCAGACCGTGGCCTCTCACTCCCAGCCCCTGGCCCAGTGCCGCAACTGGCTGCGCAAGAACCTGCCCAAAATCCCCACACTGGACGTTTTTTCCACAGGCACTGCCGCCCAGATGGCGGCCAACAACCCCAACATCGGCGCCATCGCCAGTTCGCTTGCGGTCAACGCCTACGGCTTGCAGGTAGTGGTCCGGGGCATCGAGGACTACCAGGGCAACACCACCCGCTTCCTGGTCATCGGCCGCAAATCGCCGAAGAAGAGCGGCTGCGACAAGACCTCGATCCTCATCGGCCTGATCAACCGCCCCGGCGCCCTCAACGAGATCCTGACCATCCTCTCGGCCAAGAGCATCGACCTGGCCAAGATCGAGTCGCGGCCGACCAAGGACAAGCAGTGGAGCTACATGTTCTTCCTCGACATGATCGGCCACATCGAGGACCCGGTCATCGCCGAGGCCTGCAACATCCTGCGGCAGATCTGCGCCTACTACGAGTTGCTGGGCTCTTATCCGCGGGCCGACGAGGTCTCGCTCAATGGCGGCCTGTCTTGACCGGAACGCGTCGTCCCCGGCCCGAATTCCTGGCTGATCGCTGGTCATGAGCGCCCTCCTCGGCGGCCAGGATCTGGCCAAGGCCTTTGGCGCCCAGAATCTGTTCGCCGGCGTCACCCTGATGCTCGACGAGGGCGACCGGGCCGGCCTGATCGGCCCCAACGGCTCGGGCAAGTCCACCCTGCTCAAGATTCTCTGCGATCTCGACCGGCCGGACAGCGGCTCGGTGTTCACGCAAAAACATGTCCGCGTCAGCTACGTGGCCCAGGAGGATGTGTTTACGGAAGATGCCAGCTGCGTTGACAATCTCCTGCTGGCGGTGCACGACCTGCCCATCGACGAGGCCGAGCAGCACAACCGGGTCCAGGCCATCCTCAGCCGGGGCCGGTTTCCCGACCGGCAGCAGCCGGCGCGGCTGCTCTCCGGCGGCTGGCGCAAGCGGCTGGCCATCTGCCGGGCCCTGGTCACCCGGCCCGATGTCCTGCTCATGGACGAACCCACCAACCACCTGGACATCGAGGGCATCCTCTGGCTGGAAGCCTTGCTGGGGGCGAACCTGCCCGAAAGTCCTGCCGCCTTCCTCATGGTCAGCCATGACCGCCGTTTCCTCGAAAACACGGTCAACCGGGTGATCGAGCTGGCTCCGGTCTACCCCGAGGGTTCGTTCCAGGTCCGCGGCGGGTATGCCGATTTTCTCGACAAGCGCACCGACTATCTGCTCCAGCGGCAGAATCTGGAGGAGCGTTTGGCCAACAGGATGCGGCGCGAAACCGAGTGGCTGCGGCGCGGCCCCAAGGCGCGCACAACCAAGGCCCGATACCGCATCGAGGAGGCCGGTCGGCTGCAGGACGAACTGGGCGAGGTGCGCGCCCGGAACCGCGCCGTCGGCCAGGTGGGCATCGCCTTTGAGGGAACACAGCGCAAGACCAAGAAACTGCTGGTAGCCAAAGGACTGGCCGAAGCGCCGCTGTTCGCGGATCTTGATCTCACCCTGACGCCAGGCGCCCGACTTGGCCTGCTCGGCCGCAACGGCTCGGGCAAGTCCACCCTGATGCGGATCCTGGCTGCCGCCGGCCTGCCGGACGGGGACAAGCCCGACCGGGGCGAGATCGTGCTTGCCGACAACGTTCGCATCGTCAGCTTTGATCAGCGGCGGGAGCAACTGGACACCGACGCCACCCTGCGGCGGGCCTTGGCTCCGGAGGGCGACAGCGTCGTCTACCAGGGTCGCAGCGTCCATGTGGTCAGCTGGGCCAAGCGCTTCCTCTTCCGCGCCGATCAGCTGGAAACTCCTGTGTATCGCCTTTCCGGCGGCGAGCAGGCACGCATTCTCATTGCCCGGCTGATGCGCCAGCCCGCCGACATCCTCCTGCTCGACGAACCCACCAACGACCTCGACATCCCCTCGCTGGACGTGCTGGAAGAAAGCCTGAGCGAATTCCCCGGCGCGCTCGTGCTGGTCACCCACGACCGCTTCCTCCTTGACCGGGTCTGCAACCTGGTGCTTGGTTTTGATGGCCGGGGCGGCACGGAATTCTTTGCCGACTACGAACAGTGGCTGGAGGCGCTGCAGGCGAGCGAGGTGCGCGAGCCGCGCAGGGAATCGGCTGCCGCCAGGGAGAAACCGGTCGCCAAACCCAAGACCGGGAAGCTCTCCTACCTGGACCAGCGCGAGTACGATCGCATGGAAGAGTCGATCCTGGCCGCCGAGGCACGGCTGGAGGAGTTGGAGGAGCTGATGGCCTCGCCCGAGGTCGCCGGCGACCCTGCCCGGCTGCACGAATACTGGCAGGAGCAGCAGGCCCTGCAGGCTGAGACGGAACGCCTTTACGACCGCTGGAACGAACTCGAACAGCGCAAACAGGGATAGGAGTGCGTTCGCTGCTTCACCCCATCGCAGCATAAAAAGGCCAGCCGCAGGTTGGCAGCACTTTTTTTATCGCATCACCCACCGATTTCCTATACTTCTTCAGAACGCCTTTTCAGAGACCGTTTGGGTCAGCCGCATTCGATTGGGGCGCAACGGTTTGTTCGTGCCAACCTTGCAGTTGAACAAGATCCCCTTGTGTTTGCGGGGACGACGCATTCATTCCGTGGAGTTTGTCATGTTTCCGCTTCAATTTTACAGGGTTCTGCTCTGTGCACTCGTTTTGCTGTCCTCTGCCGGCTGTCAGCGTGAGCCACAGCCAGTTGCCTGCACCGATGCCGTCGGCTGCGTGCTTCTTGGTCCTGGCGATCCCCTCAAACTCGGAGTTATCCAGGCCCTCTCCGGCAAGGTAGCTCCACTGGGCATCAGTCAGGTCAGGGGGCTTGAGTTGGCCTTGGAGGCACGCGCAGGTCAGGTTGTCGGCCGCCCGGTGGTCCTGCAAACCGAGGACAGCGGGTGCACCGGCGAGGGCGGGGCCAATGCCGCACTCAGGATAGTGGCTGATCCACAGACAGCGGCCATTTTCGGCACCACCTGCTCAAGTGCCGCCGCCACCGCCAGCAAGGTCATGTCGGATGCCGGTCTCAGCATGGTTTCCGGCAACAATTCCGCCCCGTTCCTGACAGCCATCGGCGGCAAACATGCCCCGAGCTGGCAGCCAGGCTATTTCAGGACAGCGTCGAACGAAGAGTATTCCGGTCAGGCCGCAGCCACGTACGCCTACACCAAACTCAACATCCGCCGGGCCGCCACTATCAATGACGGCGATATCTACACCAGGGGCCTCACCGATGGATTTATCCAGACCTTTCAGCGGATGGGGGGGACGATCGTGATCAATGCCTCCATCGACAAGGGTGACAGGGAAATGCGGCCGGTGCTGACTGCGGTGGCCGCAGCCGGAGCCGAAATGCTCTTTTTCCCCCTCTTCCAGCCGGAGGGGAACAACATTCTGGCCGAAGTCAGGCGAATGAAAGAACTGGACTCCCTGGTGCTCATGAGCGACGGCGCCCTGATCGAACAGTCGTTCCTCAGCGCCATGGGTGGGCAGGCTCAAGGGATGCACTTTGTTGGCCCGAGCAGTGCCGACACCGAAGGCAGCAGGGGATTAGCCGCGGCGTATGAGCGGAAGTATGGAGAAAAACCGGGCGTCAGTTATTATCAATCCGCGTACGACGCCGCCGGCCTGCTGTTCCAGGCCATCGAACAGATCGCCGTTAGGCATCCGGATGGGAGCCTGTCCATCGGTCGCGATGCATTGCGACGAGCCCTGTATGCGACTCGCGATTTCAAAGGGGTGACAGGCCTGTTGAGCTGCGATCAGTTCGGCGATTGCGCTAATCCTGTCTTCAATGTCCTTCGGCTCGATGATCATCGGGCCGGGGTTGAAGGATTGCAGCGCAACGTGCTGTTCACCCATGCGCCCCTCCGTGAGCGGGCGGAAACGGGCAAGATCGAGGGGGCCACGGCGAAATAGTCCCATGGTTGGCGGCAAGCGAACTACGGGGCACTCCGGGATAGCAAGGAGGCTGCACCTCGGTTTCGGGATAATGTTTTTGGTGGTACTTTGCATTTTTTCCGCCTGGATGGTGTCCAATCACCTTGCCGAACAGGCGCGGGAGAGCATCAAAACCAGCCTGGTCATCGAGCGGACCGTGCTTGACATGGATCGGCTGATGGAAAAATCCAGACGTCTGCATGGAGATTTTTTCCTGCAGTACGAGCGCATCGGTTTGGCCGAAGCCCATGTCCAGTTCGCCCAGCCCTCGGTACGGCTGGTGGCCGAGGCGATCAAGGTCAGCGCGGACCTCAGGAAGATGCTTGAGCAGTCGACCGTTGGCCAGGCCCTGGCGAAAGAGAACCAGAGTGATCTCAACTTTTACCTGGCGTCGGCCAAACGTTTTGCCGATACTTCCATCGCCTCCATCGAGTTGATCACCAAGCTCGCCTCCCCCGAGCATGGGTTGGAGGCGGCATTCTCCCGGCTGATGCAAGCCCTTCGTTCGGAGACCCTTCCACACCCCCAGCTCCACGCCCGTTGTCTCGCTCTGGTCGAACGCTACCAAGATTATCGGATTAGCCGACAGAGGCATGTGATGCAGTCGGCCTTCAATGCGCTCGTCGAAATCCAGCAGCAGGTCGAGGCGCCTTCGGCCCTGGAGAGAGAGCAGGCGGCCCGGATCGGCGAATTGCTTCGTCAGGTGAGAAGCGCGGGCGAGGCTATCCTGGAGACGGATCTGGCGATTAAAAGCATATTCAATGATTTCAACATCCAGGCGAAGAACGTCGGCCCCATAGCCCAAGTCCTGGTGCAGCGGGCCGGCGCTGAGGTGCAGCGGGCCAGAGAAGAAGTACGCCAGACCCTCCGGCTGGCCTCGTTCCTGTTCGGACTTTTCTCGATCACGGCGATCTTGAGCAGTGTGCTGGTGCTCCGGTTTATCACCCGCAATGTTACCGGACGCATCCACGGTTTGACCGAAGCCGCATCGCGGTTACAGGAAGGTGATTTCACCATCGCCGTCGCTGAACAGCCCGATGACGAACTGGGCCATCTGGGGCGGACCTTCAACATGATGAGCAGCCGCATCAGGGAACTGGTAAACGGCCTGGAGAGTCAGGTGGCGCAGAGGACGGAGCAGCTGGCCGGAAGCGAGCGGCGTTTTCGTCTGGTCACCAACGAACTGCCCAATATCGGCATCATAGGGTATGATCGCGACGGAAGAATCGTTTTCTGGAATCGCACCAGTGAACGACTGTATGGGTGGAGCGCCGAGGAGGCCGTTGGTCGGTCCGTTCTGTTGTTGACGGCCGAGGGTGAGGAACGCGATGTATTCAGGGGACAGCTCCGGGGATGGATCGAACGAGGCAGGGCCATTCCCGCAGGCGAGGCGGTGTTTCGTCATGAGGGCGGAGCGCCGGTCCATGTCTATGTTTCTCATTTCACCGTCGCCGACGCCCACGGTGGTCATGAACTCTTTAGCCTGCATATAGACCTTGCCGACCTCAAGAGGGCGCAAGAGGAAAGCCGCCTCAGGGAATCGGTGTACCGAAGCCTGTTCGATCATACCAGCAGCGGCGTCGGCGTCTGCGAGGCGGTGGAAGGGGGGATGGATTTCATACTCCAGGACATCAACAAAGCGGGTGAGACGATCGAAGGCCGACAGCGGGAGGAGATGGTCGGTCGCAGGCTGACCGAAATTTTCCCGGGAGTGGCCGAGGTCGGTCTGCTCGCCGAGCTTGCCCGGGTCTGGCGATCCGGGGAACCGGTTTTCCTGCCGCCCACGCTCTACGAATACGGCGGCCAGCGTCGCTGGCAGCAGGGGCATATTTACAAAATTCCCACCGGTGAGGTGGTGTACGTCTATGATGACGTAACCCGTTTGCGTGAGACGGAACTGGCCAAGGAGGCCATGGAGGCACGACTGGAGCGATCGCGGAAAATGGAGGCTATCGGCCTGCTGGCCGGGGGCGTGGCCCATGATCTCAACAATATCCTTTCCGGCATTATCGGTTATCCCGAAATCATGCTCATGCAGATGGACGAGCACAGCAAGCTGCGCAAGCCGCTGCTGGCCATCCAGTCTTCCGGGCAGCGGGCGGCCGCTGTGGTCGCGGATCTGCTCACCGTGGCTCGGGGCGTCAGCAGCGAGCGGCGGCGGTGGAGCCTCAACAGGCTGGTGGACGAGTACCTGGCCTCTCCAGAGCATGAAGCCACCATGGCGCTTCATCCCGGGGTGGCTTGCAGGTTCTTGCCCGCATCGCCCCTTTGGTTTTTTTTCTGTTCGTCGGTGCACATCAAAAAGAGCGTGATGAACCTGGTGACCAACGCCGCAGAAGCCATACAACTCTCCGGCACGATCACCATCACGACCCGGAACGAATGTCTGGAACACACGGAGGGATTCAAGACCGAGATGGCTCCGGGCCGGTATGTTGTGCTCGAGGTGGCTGATTCGGGTTCCGGGATTGCGGATAAGGATATCGAGCACATCTTCGAACCATTCTACACCCGCAAAGTAATGGGGCGCAGCGGCACCGGCCTCGGGCTGGCCGTGGTGTGGAATACCGTTCTGGACCACCGGGGCGGGATCAAGGTTGCCAGCAGCAACCGGGGAACGGTGTTCTCCCTGTATTTCCCGGCGTCAATGGACGCTGCTGTCGCCGATGACGCGAACGAGGAGGCGCCGGCCCCGAGAGGAACCGGCCAGCGGATTCTGGTGGTCGATGACGAGATGCATCAGCGGGACATCGCCAGCCAGTTCCTGACCATGCTGGGATACGAGGTGTGGACCGCGGGCAGCGGCGAAGAGGCGATCGAAACGCTGCGACGTCGACAAGTCGATCTGGTCCTTCTGGACATGCTCATGGGGACCGGCATGAACGGCAGGCAGACCTATGAGTCGGCAGTGGCTATCCGTCCCGGTCAGAAGGCATTGATCGTCAGCGGTTTTGCCGCGGATGAGGATGTGCGTCGGACCTTGCGGCTGGGCGGGGCCGGGTATCTGCAGAAACCCTACACCCAGCGCAAGCTGGGCTTTGCCGTTCACGCGGCCCTCCATTCACCGGAGTGAGTCCGTCCTCGTCGGCTTTCGCGGGGCGTGTCAGGGAGTCTGTTTTGCCGTACCGCGCCGGCCAGCAAATCCCATTGACACTCCAGGGTATTTTCACTATACAATCGGCCGTGCAGGCAAACCGCTCCGCCCCGCCCGAGACGGGCAGACCCTCCGGAGCCATCCCCAGGATCGAATCAACAACAAAGGAGAGAGCATGATACGCAAAGCGCTGCTTCTACTGGCAGGCGGACTGCTGCTGATCGGCGGTCAGGCCATGGCTGCTGACAAACTGGTCAACGGCATCGACGCCAACTTCCCGCCGTTTGCCTTTGTCGACAAGACCGGCGTGCCCAGCGGTTTCGACGTCGAAGCCATGACTTGGATCGCCAAGGATCTGGGTATGGAGGTCACCCACCAGCCCATCGAGTGGGACGGCATCATCACCAGCCTGCTGACCAAGAAGATTGACATCATCGCTTCGGGCATGAGCATCACTCCTGACCGGGCCAAACAGGTCAACTTCACCGAGCCCTATTGGGTGATCAAGCAGGTCATGGTCACCAAAAAGGGCTCGCCCCTGACCGTGCAGGACGTGCTCGGCGGCAAAAAGAAGCTGGGCGTACAGCAGGGAACTTCCGAGGCCAAGTGGCTGAAAGAGCAGGCCGCGGCCAAGGGATGGAATTTCGAACTGAAATACTACAACTCCTCGCCGCTGGCCGTGGAAGACGTGCTCAACGGCCGTCTCGACGCCGCCGCCATGGACGACGCCCCGGCCAAGGACGCCGCCTCCAAGAAGGATGTTCAGGTCCTCGGCACCTTCGGCATGGAGGAAGAGGATTTCGGCTACGCCATCCGCAAGGAGGACACCGAACTGCTCGCCAAGGTCAACGCCAGCCTCAAGAAGCTGATGGTTTCGCCCGAGTGGGAGGCGCTGCAGAAG
>CAZFPV010000014.1:0-16198 GCA_964521155.1 uncultured Desulfobulbus sp.
GCGTGGTCCTGAACCTGTCAATCTGGTTCGGGATCAATGCCCTCTTTGCCCGCACCGAGTCGCTGCACTTGTTCGGGGCAACCCTTCCCATCCCCAATCTGACCAGCGCCGACTGGTTCGGCCTGCTGCTGGCCGGTCTCTCCTTTGTGGCCATGCGGTATTTCAAGCTCGGCATGATCACCGTGCTGATCGCCTGTTCCTGCCTGGGATTTCTCTGGAAGCTATTGATTTGAGGAGCATCGCATGAAAACAAGCATCACCGCCGCTGAACTGGCTGACCTGCTTGCCGCAGGTCAGCCCCTGACTCTGCTTGACGTCAGGCGAAAGGGGGATTTCGACGCCTCCCCGGCCATGGTTGCCGGGGCGCACTGGCAGGATCCGGCCGAGGTTGAACAATGGCTGCCGACCCTATCCGCGGAGCGCGAGGTGATCGTCTACAGCGCGCGCGGCGGCTCGGTCAGCCAAACGGTGCAAGAACTGCTTGGCGAACAGGGGTTGCGGGCGAGGTACGTGGAGGGGGGTGTGGCGGCTATCGACCTGCAGGGCTTGCGTACATGATGCTGTCCACCATCCCTTCCTGATTGAACACATAGACGATCCCGTTCTCGGCATCATAGAGCGTCACGCCCTGGGGCTTGGCGTTGACTTTTCGCGCCACCTTGTCATAGGGGTCACCGAGGACGATACCGTTCGGATCCTTGAACTGGTCATCCCGGATGATGATGGCCAGCACCCGTTTATCCTTCTTGTCGATCTTGACGTCCACCTGCCGGTACTTGCAGAACAGATGATCGCCGGCAAAGACTTTGGACCGTGGCGTGCCCAGGATGCGCACGGTGTCGTCAATGGTCGAGATGCCGGCGGTCAACCCCTTGTACATCACCCGCTGCCGCGCTAACCCCTCGGTTCCAGTCAAGATAGCCACTAGGCATACCAGCCAGACCAGCGCCAGCGTCCGCCTGAACCCTTCCCTCATAGCATGCCTCCCCTTGAATGTTGCGCCTCTGGTTGTTTGCTGTTGTCGCCTGAAAAGCGACAAAATCACCGTCTGCACCCGGCGACACGTTGCCGTTTGCCGACAGGAACGCGATAGGAAACACCACGAAGCTTGTTGAAAACAATACTATTTTATCCCAGCAATGCTATACTTTGTTTGAAGAGGAAATCGTACTGGCACGGATACAAACGGCGAGAGAACACGGACAGGAGTAGCTTTGGCATGACGAAGAAACAACACTGCCGTCCCGGGCTTGGCAGACGGCACAGATTCCCGCCCCTGGGCGCGATGCTGGCCGCCGGCCTGCTCTGCCTTTTCCCCGAAGCCGTTCTGGCCTCGGGGTACCGCATCACCAACCAGTCCCTCGCCGCGGTAGGCATCGCCGGCGCCCATGTCGCCTCCACCCCCGGACCGGACTCCAGCTATTACAACCCAGCCAACATGGGTTGGCTGGCCGATCAATGGCAGACGGAAACCAGCCTCACCTTCCTTGGCCTGCCGTCGGTCGAGTACCGGGACAACCGCAGCCCCCTGCTCGACGGCTCCTCGGAGAGCGAGTTGTTCCTCATGCCGCTGGTGCATGCCGTGTCGCCCCGATACGGCGACCTGCGCTTCGGCTTCTCCCTGACCTATCCCTTCGGTCTGGCCAAAGAGTGGCAGCAACCCTTTCCCCGGGCCAGCGCCGAGCAGTTTTCGCTTTTCCTGGTTGAGGCCAACCCCACCATCGCCTGGGCCCTGACCGACCGGGTGAGCCTCGGTGGCGGTGTCCGCCTGTTGTACGGCAAGGGCGAGGTCGAAAGTGCGGTGACCAACCCGCCCTTTGGCCAGCTGACGCCGCTGACCTCCCTGGATCGCTCTGCCGACGGCACGGACACCCAATGGGGCTACAATCTTGCCCTCACCGTTCGCCCCGCCGACCGGCTCAGCCTCGCCGCCACCTATCGCTCGGAGAACGAGCTCGACCTGGAAGGCACTAGCCACCTGCGCGCCTGGGCCGGGACCCTGCCGCTGGCGGCCTGGGACGGCGACGGCTCGGTGGCCCTCACCCTGCCTGCGGTGTTCAGCCTGGCCGCAGCCTACACCGTTGATCGCCTGACCGTGGAGTTGGGCTGGGACCGCACCTTCTGGTCGTCGTTTGCCGAGCTTGATTTCCAATACGACCAGAACCTGCAGGGCACGGTGTTCGACGGTTTTGATCGGGCCATCGTCAAAAACTGGGACGACACCGACGCCTACCGGATTGGGTTGTCCTATGACTGGGATGGGCGCTGGACCACCACCCTTGGCTTCGCCTACGACCAGACGCCCGTGCCGGCGGCCACCCTGGGCTTCGAGGTGCCCGACGCCGACGCCCATGTGTACTGCACCGGTCTGCGCTACCGCACCTCGGAGACCTGGGAAATCGGCCTGTCCTACATGTACCACCGCACCCGCAGCCGTTCGGTGGTTAACGACGGTGCGGCCGGTCTGCCCGGCCTCGATGGAACCTTCACCGAAGGCGGCGCCCACGCGATCACTGTGGGTGTAATCGCCCGTTTCTGATCCAGCCCGGGAAAAGAAGCCTTGTGTTCTTGAACCAACCCCAGCCAGGGCGCATACGTCCTGAAGGAACGTCCATGACCGATCCGACCACGCCCTCCCAACCCGGCTCTGCTCTGCCGGCCGATCTGCTTGACCGCGTGCTGGCCTTTTCCCCGGTGCACGCTTACAGCGCCGGCCAGTCGATCCTTGTCCCCGGCGCCGCCACCAGCGCCTTTTATTATCTGCAGAGCGGCGCGGCCGAGGTCAGCTACACCGACCCGCACGACACCCGCATCACCGTCGCCCTCATGGGTGCGGGCGAATTTTTCGGCGAGATCGGCTATTTCGACGGCGAATCCCGGGTTCGCGACATCCAAGCTGTCGGCGAGGCCCGGGTTGCGGTTTTCGATGCCGCGGTCATGGCCGACCTGCGACGTCGCCAGCCCGAACTGTACATGGACTTCCTGATGCTGCTCACCCGCAACATCTGCTCCAAGTTCCGCCGCATCGCCGGCGAGCGCGAACCCATCGCCGGGTACGCCGATTCACTCTCCACCCGCCACGCCAGCCGCTACACCGAATCCAAACCCCTGCCGGCCACGCTGGTCCGCTCCTCCCAGTTTCATGAGGTCAGCAGTCGGATCGAGGGATTCAAGGCCGAGTTGTTCAACCTCTCCCATCGCCTGCAGAAGGTCGAGGCCCAGGGCGGCAAGGACCCGGCCGATGAGGCCCGCTGCCTGGCCGTACTCACTGACCTCAACGGCTCGCTCGGCCAGTTCGCCGCCGTCATGGCCGGCAGCGGCTACGAGGAGGTGATGTGGGGCTATGTCTTCAAGGAAATTTTCCCCTACTTCATGCGCAGCCGATTTTGCGAGCGGGCCTACTTCAAGCCCAAGGGCTATGCCGGCGATTTCCTCATGATGGAGCATATTTACAGGAACGTGCCCGAGGGTGACGGCAAGCTCGGCCAACTGGTCGACGCCTTCTGCCTGCAGCGGCCCGGATCGCTGGCCATCCGTGGCCGGCGACTGCTGCTGAAAAACGAGCTCATGCGCATTGCCCGCGAACGGGCCGATCGCGGCCTTCCCACCCGGATCATGAACCTGGCCTGCGGCCCCAATCGCGAGCTGTTCGATTTTCTCGCCGAATGCGGCTTTAGCGAGCGCATCGACGCCCTCTGCGTCGATATCGACTCCGAGGCCCTGCAGTACACCAACCAGCACGTCAACATCTTCCCGCACCGGGCCTCGATCCGGCTGATGAGCGAGAACGTCATCAAGTGGTCGCTGGGCCGGGCCAGCCACCACATCGAACCGCTGGACGTCATCTATTCGGCCGGGCTCTGCGATTACCTCGACGCCCGCCTGTTCCGCTCGCTGATCACCCAGTGCCATCGCCACCTCAAGCCTGGCGGCGTCCTCCTGCTCGGCAATTTCACCCACTACCCCGATTGCCTCTTTCTCGACAAGCTCCTCAAGTGGGAGCTGATCTACCGCAGCGAGGACGAACTGCGGCAACTGTTCGCGCCAACCCCCTTTGGCAGTCGGGTGGAGATCATCGCCGAGCAGGAAGGGGTCAACCTCTTTGCCGTCGCCACCCGGGAAGAATGACCGTGGCCGGATCGGCAGATCCATCGCAGGCACACTTTCGGGAGGAGCTTCGCGAGCTCTTTTTCCAGCGGACGAGGGTCAGCCTGTGGATGGGGGTGGTCTTTTTCCTGCTCTTCTCCCTGCTGGACTTCATCTACTGCCGTCCGTTTTTCGGTCTGTTCTTCTTCTATCGCCTTGCCTATGTCGTCTGCCTGCTGTTCTGCCTGCGGCTGCTGACCCGCCCTTCCATGCGGCCGTACACCCAGGCGCTGATGTTCGCCGCCATGCTGCTCGGCGCCCTCACCATCTCGCTGATGACCGTCAAACTGGGCGGCTTTGCCTCCGGCTACTACGTCGGCATCCTCTTGATGATCGCCGGCGCCTTTTCCGTCCTGCCGCTGACCCTGGCCCAGGCCCTGAGCCTGGGCGGCCTGATGTACCTGGTCTACGCCCTGGTGGTCTATGCCGGCGCCCGACCGCTTGACCCGGCCGCGATGGTGCACCTGGTCAACAACAGTGTTTTCTTTGTCGCCATCGTGCTGGCGACCACGACCCAAAGCGTCGATGAACTGCGGACGCTGGCCCGATCGCTGCGGGCCAAGCGAAGCCTGTCGCGAATGAACGCCGAACTTCGGCAGTACACCGGCAATCTGGAAGCCATGGTCAGGCAGCGCCTGGCAGAGCAGGAAGAATCAGACCTGCGATTCAAGGAACTCTATGACAATGTGCTCGACATTCTCCTGCTGATCGATCCGGCCGGGGTGATCCGGATGGTCAACCGGCACGGGGCGGCCCTGCTCGATAGTACGCCCGAGGCGCTGCAGGGACGGCGGATCGATGAACTCCTCTCAGGCGACTGCCGCGATCGCATCGACGCCGAGGTGCTGACCCCGCTCCGGCGGGAGGGCACGGTCCGGGGCGTGCAAATGCAGCTGGTTGTCCGCCGCGGCCGGGCCATTGAGGTGGAGACGAGCGGCAACAGCGTGCGGATGCCCGACAGCGGCGAGCAGTACCAGCTGATCCTGCGCGACATCACCGCCACCAAAGCCATGGAGCGGCAGGTGCTCGAATCGGAGCGCCAGTTCGCCGACTCCCGCCAGGTGGCCATCCTCGGCCTGGCCAGGCTGGCCGAAAGCCGGGATGACGCCACCGGCGCCCATCTGCTGCGCATTCGCAAGTACACCCGTATCCTCGCCACCGAACTGGCCCGAGATCCAGAGTTCATGGACCTTCTTCCCGATGCCTTTATTGAGGATCTCTGCCTGTCCAGCGTCCTCCACGACATCGGCAAAGTGGGCATTGCCGACGCCGTTCTGCTCAAGGCCGGCAAGCTCACCGAGGCTGAATTCGCCGCCATGCGCAATCACTGCGAATACGGCGGCGCCGCACTCTCCTCGGCGGAAGGCGATGCGGCCACCCTCTCCTTTCTCCGCACGGGACAGCAGATCACCCGCTACCACCATGAGAACTGGGACGGCAGCGGCTACCCCCACGGGCTCGCTGGCCTGGATATTCCGCTGGCTGCCCGGATCGTCGCCCTGGCCGACGTGTATGACGCCCTGACCTCCAACCGGCCGTACAAACCGGCCTTTCCCCATGCCCAGGCACGGGAAACCATTGCCGCCGAAAGCGGGCGCCGTTTCGATCCTGCCATGGTCCGCGCCTTTCTCCGCTGTGAAGCGCAGTTCGAGACGACGCGCAACGCCCTGCAGCCGTCTCCGGGCTCGGGGAGAAGCTGAGAGCCCCACATGACCCAATTGGAGACCTATCACGTCGAGTTGCGGCGCCTGCACCACCACCGGCTCACGATCATCTTTTCGACAATCATGGCGGCCATGGCGCTCTTCATCCTCTCCGATTACCTGCTTTCGCCGCAGCGTTTCGGCGAGCTTCTGGGCTTTCGCCTGCCGGCCATCGGCCTGGCTGGTTTGCTCATGCTGGCCAACCACCTTGACCGGCAGCTGCGCTACACCTGGGTTCTGGGTTTTGCCGGGTACCTGTGCACCTGCCTTGTTCTTCTGCTTATGATGCTCCATCAGGGCGACATCACCTCCCCTGCCTATGTCGGCCTGATCGTCATCATGATCGTCTACACCAACATAGCCCCGCTCACCGCCGGCCAAACCCTGATCAGCGGTTTTGCCCTGATCTGCCTCTATCTGGCTGCCATGGTTGCAGCCGAGTCGTTTGCCGCCCCCCGCCTGACCGATCTTCATGCCAACCTGTTCTTTCTGCTCTGCTTTGTCCTCATCGCCGCCATCCAGAGTTGGGCTAACTCCACCGCCCGGGAGGAGGAGTGCCGCCTGCGGATCGAGGAGCAGGAGGCCGCGGCGGAACTGGTTCGCCAGGCGGAACGTCTGGAAGAGGCCGTGCGGGTGCGCACCGGAGAGCAGCAGGCCTCGGAGGGGCGCTACCGGCTGCTGTACGGGGCGATTGCCGACGACGTCATCCTCGTCTCGCCGCAGGGGGCAATCCTCCAGGCCAGCGACTCCTTTGTCCGGCGCTTCCTCGGTGGCCGGCCCCGGCCCGAGGTCTCGCTGCCTGACCTGGTCAGCGAACCGGACCGCACTCGGCTCCACGCCACCCTGCTTGAGGTCATCGCCCGGGGTGAACCCGTGGCCGGCTGGCAGGCGACCCTGCTGACCTGCGACGGCAGCCCCTTTGCCGCGGAAATCAACGGCGCCCTGCTGCTTCGCGAGGACAGACCGTTGGGTCTGCAACTGGTCATCCGCGACATCGGCATCCGCCGCCGGCTCGAAGAGCGACTGACCGCCGGCCTGAACAGGGTCAGACAGACGGAGAGCGCCGCTATCCTGGCCCTGGCAAAACTCTCCGAATACCGCGACGTCCGTCCGGGCCAGCACCTCGAGCGGATCAGGGCCTATTGCCGCCTCCTGGCCGAGGAGCTCGCAGGTCAGCATACCTGGCGCGATATCGTCACCCCGGTCTTTCTCCAGCACCTGGATTTGGGTTCGATCCTCCACGATATCGGCAAGGTGGCCATCGCCGATGCCATCCTCTTCAAAGGCAGGCCCCTGACCGACCTGGAGCGCGAGGTGCTGCGCACACACACCCTGAGCGGCGGTGACGTCATCAAATCCATGGAGGCGGAGGCCGGGGGCAACGGATTTTTGACGATTGCACGCAACATCGCCTATTTTCATCATGAACACTGGGATGGGAGCGGATATCCTTACCGGCTGCGGGCAGACGAGATCCCACCCGAGGCCAGGATCGTGGCCGTGGCCGACGCCTACGAGGAGATGACCGCCTGTCGAGCCGGCAACGCGCCGCTGGTGCACGATCAGGCGGTTCGCGCCATTGCCGAAGGCGCCGGAAGCCATTTCGACCCGGAAGTGGTCGAGGCCTTGCTGGCCCGGCAGGAGCAGTTCGACCGCCTCCGCGCCTCCCTGGCGGAGGCTGCCTGACCATTCCCGGATCACTTCCAACAGTGCCCGCACTCGCTGGCCGGAAGTGGCCGCGGGCCTGTTTTCGCGGTCATATTTCCCTTGCCGTTCACCGGCAAATCAACTAAAACCACACAGGCTGAGCAGATACCCGTTTTGGGGCCGTGGGTCCCGGGACGGACGACGAAACTCCATAGACTTGAGAACTTGAATTTCCACGGGAGGGGTAAGGGTATGAAGACAAATACAATGCGGGCTCCACTGTACAAGGCAGGAGCGGTCATTCTGGTGATGGCGCTCTTGGCCTATCTTACCAGCGCCTCCGGCGGCGGGGTGCTCGACTCGGTGGGGCAGCTGATCATCGGCGCCTTCCGCCTGGTGCAATGGGCCATCGCCATGACGATCGGCATCGCGGTCTGCATCGCGGCTCTCATCGGCATCTTCCTGTTTGCCGTCTCTCTCTACGACAAGGAGGCCTCGGCCTCGATGTTTGCCAAGACCAAGGAATCGGTAGCCGACTTGCTGGCGCCAGTGTTTGCTTTTGTCGGCTCCCTGTGGTGCAAGAGCGGCTCCTGCGCCGCGCCGGTCCAGCCCGTTGTGGACAACAGCGTCCAGTTGAAGAACGAGTTGCAGACCATTGTCGCCGGTGAGGTGGGCAAGGTCACTGCCAGCCAGCAGGAACTGAATGCCCAGTTTGCTTCGCTCCATGCCAAGATTCAAAGCCTGGAAGAGAAAACCGTGGGCTTTGCCGCCGCCGGGCAGGTGGAGGCCATTGCCGGCGAGATCGCCGCTTCGGCCAAAACCCTGAGCGGCGTCCAGGAATCGGTAACAGCCTTGGAGGGCAAGATCAGTGACACCGCCCAGAAACTGCAGGCCATGACCCCGGAGAAGGTGCTCGGCGACCTGCCCGCCCGCCTGGAGAAACTTGAGCTGCAAGGAGAGGACAAGGGATTTGACCCGCAGCCGCTGACCGAATCGATCCAGAACCTGCAGAAGGAACTGGAAGAGGTCAAGAAGGCGCAGAGCGCTTCGGTTGCCAAAAGCGCTCCGGGCGGCAAGGGCAAAAAGAAGGCCTGATCGAGCCACCTGCCTCTACGCAGAGAGCGTACAGAGACAAAAAAGGCCACCCCGCCGCGCGCGGGGTGGCCTTTTTTTGTGTCCTTGCCAGAGGAACTCAGGCGGGCAGGAGTTCCTTGAAGTATTCGATCGAGGGGAAATGGCAGGAGTAGGCCACTCGCTGTCGACTGCTCGGCCGGGCGACAAAGAGCAGGTGGGCGATACCGTGGGTCCGGGCGGTGAACAGCACCTGCTCGGTGTCGTCGACCAGCAGGGTCCGGCGCCGGTCAAAGGCGAGCATCTGCTCGAGCCTGGTCCAGAACTCCGGTTCCTCCTTGGCAAAGCCGACCTCTTCGGCGCAGACAATGCGGTCGAACCAGGCCCCGATGGCGGTCTTTTCCAGCTTGATCGACAATGAGCTTGCGTGGGCGTTGGTGATCAGGTAGAGCTTTTTCCGCAGCTTGAGGCAGTATTCCAAAAATTCAACCACATAGGGATGGACTCCGATGAGGTGGTTGATCCGCAGTTTGAGCTCCGGCAGGTCGAGCCCCAATTCCCGCGACCAGAAATCAAGATCCGCCCAGTCCAGCGTCTCCCTGACCTGATGATAGCGGGCCAGCAACCGGCTCCGTGCCTCCTCGACGGGGATGTCGTGGAGCAGGCTGTAATGCTCGGGCACGTATTGTTCCCAGAAATAATCGTCGAAATGCTTGTCCAGAAGGGTGCCGTCCATGTCCAGAAGAACGGCGTCGACCAGTTCCCAGGGAACAAAGGGGCTTTTTTTCTCGCAACGGGCGTCGGGGCTCATGGCGGTTATCCTTTGAGAAAGTGCAGGATGTTCTGGATCGGTTTCCAGCAGTCCTCGCCAACATCCAGCGGTACGATCAGCCGCTGGTCCGGGGTAAAACGAACGGGACGGGACGAACGCTTCTTTGCCGATTGCGCCTGGAGCAGATCGAAGATTCGTTGTGGCGAAACCTTGGTCTGTTCGGCAAAGGAAAAGATGAGGGCGTCGGCCCCCTGCTCCAGTTTACTGATGCCCAGCTCGCGCAGCTGTTGCTTGAGGCCGATGATCGCCAACAGCGCCTGGGCCTCGGTCGGCAACGGACCGTAGCGGTCGACGAGTTCGTCGCGGAGATCGTCCAACTCCTCGGCCGAGGCGGCCCCTGCTGCCGAGATCCGTCGGTAGGCGTGATAGCGCAGGCTGGTATCCTGGATATACCTGTCCGGAAGAAAGGCCGCAACCCTGAGCTTGACCTCCGGATCGAGATCGACCGCCGCAACCGGCCCCTCTCCCGCCAACGCCTTGTGTTTGAGGTCGGCCACCGTGGACTGGAGCAGTTCCAGATACAGGTCGTACCCCACCGCGGCGATGTGCCCGGACTGGGAAACCCCGAGCAGGTTGCCGCCGCCGCGGATCTGCAGGTCGTTCATTGCCAGCTTGAAGCCGCCGCCGAGCTCGGAGCAGTCCATCAGGGCCCGCAGCCGCTGCTGGGTCTCCTGGGTCAGGTGATCCAGGGAGGGGACCAGCAGGTAGGCATAGGCCTGCCGCGTCGATCGGCCAACCCGGCCGCGCAGCTGGTAGATGTCGGCCAGGCCCAGGTGGTCGGCGCGGTTGATGATGATGGTGTTGGCGTTGGGGATGTCCAGGCCCGACTCGATGATGGTGGTGCAAACCAGGATATCCAACTCATGGTTGATGAAGCGGACCATGATGTCCTCGAGCTGCGGCCCGGGCATCTGCCCATGGGCCACACCTATCCTGGCCTGGGGCGCCAGCGCGGCGATGCTTTCGGCCACCCGGTGGATGGACAGAACCCGGTTGTGAACGAAGAACAGCTGGCCGCCCCGCTCCATCTCCCGCAGGATTGCCTCACGAATCACCAACTGGTCATAGCGGGCGAGGAAGGTCTTCACCGACCGGCGCTGCTGCGGCGGCGTGGAGATCACCGAAAGGTCGCGAATGCCTAGCAGGGACATCTGCAGGGTGCGCGGGATGGGGGTGGCGGTAAGGGTGAGGACGTCGACCGTAGCCTTGATCTTCTTGATCTTCTCCTTGTGGGTAACGCCGAAACGGTGTTCCTCGTCGACGATCAGCAGGCCGAGCCGGCTGAACTGGATATCTTTGGAAAGCAGGCGGTGGGTGCCGACCACCAGGTCGATGGCGCCGGAGGCGAGGCGGGCCGCGATCTCCTTCTGCTGGCGGGCAGTGCGGAACCGGTTGAGGCAGGCAATCTCCACCGGAAACCCGGCAAAGCGCTCGCGGAAGGTGGCGGCATGCTGCTCGGCAAGCACCGTGGTAGGCACGAGCATGGCCACCTGGAAGCCGTCCTCGATCACCTTGAAGGCGCCCCGGGCCGCGACCTCGGTCTTGCCGTAGCCAACGTCGCCGCAGACCAGCCGGTCCATGGGCTGATCGCGGGTGAGGTCATCGATGACCGCGTCGATGGCCTTGGCCTGGCCGCTGGTCTCGTCGTAGGGAAAGGATTCCTCCAGCGCCCGGTAGAGATCACCCGGCGACGAGAACCGATGCCCTTGGCGCATGGCGCGCTGGGCGTAGATCTCAAGCAGTTCCTGGGCAATCTTCCAAACCGCCTCGGTCACCTTTTTCTTGGTGGTCAGCCAGCGCTGCGAGCCAAGGCTGTCGAGCCGGGGTTCCTCGTCGGTCAGTCCCTGGTAGCGGCTGACCCAGTGCAGCCGATCCGTGGGCACGTAGAGCTTGTCACCGTCCCGGAACTCGATCTGCATGAAGTCGCCCTGCTGCCCGGAGAACTGCATGTTGACCAGCCCCTGGAAGAGACCGATACCGTGATCCCGGTGCACGACCGCGTCGCCGATGGCCAGCTGATCGACCTGAAGCGGCGTTCCCTCGTCGCGGCGGGGCTTGCCGCGACGGCCGCGCTGGAGGCGGCGTTCGCCGAACAGCTCAGTGGCGGAAAGGAAATGAAGTTTTTCGTCTAGCAGGTCAAAGCCGCGCGACAGCGGCTGATGGCAGCAGTAGATCCGACCATGGTCCCGGACCGCGGCCGGATCAAAGGGTGGGTTGAGCTGGGTGGTGTGCAGCTGATAGTTGGCGAGCATCTCGCGCAGGTGTTCGGCCTGGCGGGGTGAGCGGCAGGCGAGAACGATCGAGTCCTGTTCCTGCTGCCAGGCGTGGATGCGATCAGCCAGCGGCGCCATCAGGCCACGCTTCTTCCGCTCCAGGTCAATGGCCTGGGCGAGCAGGCTGTGGTCGCCGGTGGCTACGGTGAGCGTCACCCCGGCACGCTCCGGTTCAGGCAGGCCGGTCAGCCGGGCCAGCAGCAGCCGACCCTCGATTTCTCGGTATTCGGCCTCGCCAACAAAGAGGTCTTCAGGCGGCAGGGCCGGCGCCTGCCTGGACATTGCCTCGTCATGATTGGCCTGGATGCGGTCCCGCACCAACTGCATGCGCTGGTTGATCGCCAGCGGTTCGTTGACGATCAGTCCCGTGCCTGGCGGCAGGAAATCGAATAGGCTCTGCAGCCCCTGGCGGCCACCATGGAGCAGCGGCAGCAGAAATTCCATGCCCGGAAAGCGCTGGCCCGTGGCAAACCGCTCGCGCAAGGCAATGTGCTCCTCGGAAGGCCAGCCGTGCTGTTCGGCCGCCGCATCCAGGGCCGCGAGCATGGCCGCCCTCCCGGCGGGCGGAGGGAAGAGCAGATCCGAGGCCGGCAGCAGCACCGCCTCAGCCAGTTGTTTGCGGGAGCGCTGGCTGAGTGGGTCGAACAGGCGGATCGACTCCACCATGTCGCCAAAGAAATCAAGCCGCAGCGGCCCGGCCAGCTCCTCGTCAAGGGCCGGCGGATAGACGTCAATGATCCCGCCGCGCAGGGCTATGTCACCCTCCTGCCGGACCATGTCGCAGACCTGGTAGCCGGAGGCGGTGAGCGAGGCGATCAGCCCATCCCGGTCCGTTTCTTCCTCGGTCATCACCAGTTCGCAGTGGCGGTTGAGCGCCGAGGCAGGCATGATGCGCCGCAGAACGGCCTCGATCGAGGTGAGAATCAGGCAGGGGCCCGGGTTGTCCTGCAGCCGGTAGAGAGTGGCCAGCCGGGTGCAGACCGTTGCCGGATCGGGGGAAAGCGGGGCGTAGGGCGGGATCTCGTAACTCGGATAGGTCAGGACCCGGACGGTGGAGAAAAAGGCGATGTCCTGGGCCAGGGTCTCGAGCTGTTCGTCGGACGGGAGGATGCAGCAGATGGGGCGCTGGAGCGCCTCCACCGCCCTGCCGAGCAGGAGAGCGGTGGAGGCGTCGTGCAGACCGAGGATGTCGGGCGGGGGGCTGTCTTCCCGCAGCCGTGCAAGAATCGACTGCATGGAGGGTGTTCAGGTCAGGCGCAAGGCAGAGGCGTCAGAAGGTGCCGCCCATGCTGAAATCCCAGTTGGAACTATCCTCGCCATCCTGCCGGTCCAGGTTGTAGCCCCAGGCGAGACGGAGCGGCCCGAGCGGCGAGGCCCAGAGGAGGCCGACGCCGGCGGATTTCTTGTAGTCGCCGAAATCCCAGTCCTCATCCACGTCATAGACGTTGCCGAAGTCGGTAAAGACCATGCCGTCCATGCCCATGTCCTTGATCAGCGGGAAGATCAACTCGATATTGGCAAACCACATCTTGTCGCCGCCGATTTTCTCGCCGGTGACCGGGTCAAGCGGGCTGATGGAGGCGCTTTCAAAGCCGCGAATGGAGTTCATGCCGCCGAGGTAAAAATGTTCGTAGACCGGCAGCTTGCCCTCCTCGTTTTCAAAGGCCTGGCCTGCCGAGCCGCGCGCATGGAACACGGTGGACCAGATCAGCGGGAAGTACCAGGAGCTGGAACCCTCCAGCTTGGTGTACTCGGCGTCGCCGCCCAGGGGACCGCCGGCGTATTCGACGGTGATGCTGTTGCGCGAGCCGGAGGTCGGTGAGAAGAGCTTGTCCCTGGTGTCGCGGACCAGCGAGAGATCGACCGCGCTGGTCAGGTTAATGTCCTTGGATCGGACGATGATTTGCGATGCGTTCTCGGAGATGTCGCTCAGCTCGGTGTCGGCGATGGTGTAACCGTAAAAGATGCGCCACTCCTCGAAGAGCGGATGGCCCAGCCGCAGGGTCGAGCCGGTGGTGTCCTTGGTGTAGTCGTCATATTCCCGTTCCCAGTCATACACGTCAATGCTGCCCGACACCTGCGAATCCCAGAGCCTCGGATTGGTGAAGTTCATATTGTAACGGGTCGATTCGCTGCTGGTGGAGGCCTTGAGCGACAGTCTGTTGCCGGTGCCAAACAGGTTGTTTTCCGAAATCTCGCCCATGAACAGCAGATTCTCGGACGAGCTGTAGCCGGCGCCAACGCTAAACTGCCCCGTGGACTTTTCCTTGACGTCCACGACCACATCCATCAGGTCTTCCTGCATGGTCGGCTTGGGGGTGATGTTCACCTCCTCGAAGAAGCCCAGACGGTTGAGTTTCTGGGTCGAGGTACGGATAGCCTTGGAGTCGAACCGGCCGCCCTCCTGCACCTTCAGGTCGCGGCGGATGACGTTGTCGCGGGTGCGGGTGTTGCCTTTGATGTCCACTCGGTTGAAATAGACCATCTTGCCCTGGCTGACGTTGAGGGTGATGTCCACCCGCTTGCCGGCCTCGGACTTGGAAACCTTGGGGTTGATCTCGGCAAAGGCATAGCCCTGCTCGGCGTACAGGTCGGTGAGGCGGGTGACGTCGTCGCGCAGCACCTGGCGGTTGAGGAACTCCTGCTCGCGAATCTTGAGGCTGGCGATCAACTCTTCCTTGCTCTTGATCAGATCCCCCTGGACATCCACCGTACCGACCCGGTAGCGCGGCCCCTCGTCCACCGGGAAGGTGACGTAGAGGGCATCACCCTTCTGCTCGACCACCGGTTCGCCGACCTTGGCCTCGATATATCCGTTATTATGATAAAAAGCGCCAACCCGCTCGGCGTCCTGCTTGAGCACGTCCATCTTGAGCACACCGGCGTCGGTCAGCCAGGAGATCCACCACTTGTAGGTGCCGGTCTGGATCACGTCCTCGAGTTCATCGGAGGAATAGCTGCTGTTGCCGGTGAAACCAATATCCTCGATGGTGACCTTCTTGCCTTCCTGTATCTCGATCCGGACCTCTGCGTTGGCCTGGTCCGGCTGGCTGATTCTGGCGTTAACCTCGGTGTTGTAATAGCCCTTTGATTTGTAGAGGTCCTTTACCTTGGCCACGGCCTCGTTGACCTTGGCCGGGTTGAGGATGGCGTTGGCACTGATGCCGGCTGCGTCGCGGACATCCTGCTCGGTGATTTCCTCGGCGCCGGCGATAACAACGTTGCCGATCAGCGGTTTCTCCTTGACCCGGAAGACGACGTTCTTGCCGGAAGCGCCATCGGTAGCCTCGATCTCCACATTGTCAAAGTAGCCCATGCCAAACACGGCCTTCAGATCCTGACGCAGGGCGCCCGGGTCGTACAGATCTCCGGGTTTGGTGGTAATTTTCTGCAGAATGGCGCCAGCATCGATGCGTTCGTTGCCGGCCGGGGCGATGGAGGCGACGGTGAAGCTGCGGTTGGAGTAAGTAAGCATGGCGCCGACGATCTCACCGGTTACCCGGTCCAGGGCCTCCATGGACTCGGCCTCCCTGAAGGCCGAATGGGGCGCGCTGGGCGCGAGCACGTCGTAAATGGAGCAGTCGATGCTGATCCGTTCCCCCAGCTTATTGAGGCTGCCGACCACGACATAGTCGGCGCCGGTGGCCTCGGCAATCTTGTTGATCGCCGACGCCGGCGGCGGCCAGGCGCCGCCGTATTGCACCAGCTGCTCCGCCTGGGCCCGCGACATCATGGTCCCGCCCTTGGCCGAGGCCTCCTGGGCCAGGGCCCGGTCGGCCGGCCCGGTCAGTCGGTCGGCGTCCGGGGCGTTGATCTTGAACGGAAGGAAGGAGGTGTTCTGCTCCAGGGCCAGGGCGCCGCCAGGCAGGCAGGCCATCAGGCCGCAGAGGACGGCACAGAACAGTACCGGGGCGATCATCGAAAGACGCAGGATTCGGATGAAGGACAGCATGGGGAGGTTCCTGTTTTCCTGTTGATTGGTGTTCCCTGACGGTGACCGGCGGCGGGCTGCGAGGGCGGCCCTACAGGTGCGGCCATCAGGGACAGGTTATGGCGGCGGCCGACCGGCCCCCGCATAAATTGCTGGGCATTATGCCATGTTCCCTTGATTTTGCAAGGAAATCTATCGGATTTGCGGTCTTTTGCCAGGACCTCGACAGGCCCCTGGGCGGCCACGCGGCTGGTGCGGATCAGGCCGCGGGTTGCTGCTCGTCGAGCAACTGACGCACCGCCTCGCGGAGGTTCTCCGCCAGCACCTGCTTGTCGGCTGATTTATACTGCTCGGTGGAAATGGGGGCGCCGATGCGGATGACAATCTCGCCGCTGCCGGGCAGCAGCCTGCCCTTGGGCAGGACCCGGTAGGAACCGTTGAAACCGATGGGGACAATGGGCACGCCGGCCTTGATCGCCAGCAGCACAGCGCCTGTCTTGAATTCCTGCAACTGGCCGTCAGCGCTGCGCGTGCCCTCGGGAAAGATGAGCACGGAACTGCCGGCGGCAATCCGCCTGGCGGCATCATCCAGACT
>CAZFPV010000015.1:0-15441 GCA_964521155.1 uncultured Desulfobulbus sp.
CAGGTGGTGTTGACGTTGCCGTACCTGTCGATCTCCGCCCCGCCGAGGTAGCCCAGGTCTACATAGCCGCGCTGGGCAATGGAAAAGGCGTCGTACAGGCCGGACGAGCGCGAGGCCCCGGTTTCGCAGCGGGCGTCTCCCACTGAAGTAGGCAGTTCGGGCGGCCGTCCGTCCAGGGTGCCGGCCTCGAAGATCAGTTTCAGGTTGGGCGCGTGCGTTTTCTGGGCCAGCATGATGGCCACCATGGGCAAGCCGGTGCCGGCAAAGACGATCTCGTTGTCTTGAACCTCCCGCGAGGCTGCGCAGCAGAGCAGGTCGGCCAGGTTATATTCCTCGGGCGATGCATACGTGCTCATCTTGTGTTCCTCCCTTCTATTTGCGGGGACGATAATTGAGGGCGGAGTTGGCGCGCAGATTCAGCATCCGCGGCCAGCCGAGTTTCTCCAGGTAGCTGATGTGATCGAGCCCGAAGATCCACTCCTTGGCAAACTCGTCAAAGCCCTCCTGGGTCCGGGTTCGGCCATAGAAATCCTTGAGAAAGGCGCCATCGACGTCGTACTTGCCGAACATGCCGGTGGGATGCGCGCCGAACGGGCATTCCAGGATGTAATCCACCTCGAAGGTCGGGATGGTGTTCTGGTCAGCGTTACGGCGCAGGTACTCCTCGGGCACGATCTCCTCGGCCATGACGATGGTGATGTCCGCCGCCCTGGCGACTTCGGGGTCTGAATAGATCTGGCCGCCAACCCGTACCGTTCCCTCCTCGCCCACCTGCTGGACGCAGAGGATGGCCACATCAACCTTGGCCGCCGGGATCAGAACCTGGGCGCCGGCGCCGAAGAAGGGATCGTCGGCAAAGAGGTACTTGTGCTTGGCGATCCGTTTACCGTCGCGTTTCCCGGCTTTACCCAGGGTGTCGTATTCCAGATTGTGTATATCGGTGCCCAGCGAGGTCTGGGTGACCGCGTAGGGCGCGCCCTGAGCGGCAGCCGCGAACCGGAACAGCATCTCGGCGTGGCTGTAGTCCTCGACCAGAATTTCTTTTTTGCCCACCCGGCGGGAGAGGTTGGCTCCGTACTTGCCGTACAATTCATGCCCGACCCAGCAGGACTCCCAGATGTCGACGCAGCCGGCGCCGACCAGGAATTCGGTCTGGGGGCCGCCGTTGACCTCGATCAGATGCAGGCCGCGGCGCTGCTGGCGGATCAGCTCAAAGACCACGGCAAAGGGCCGACGCCAGATGGTAAAACCGGAAAAGGTCAGGCTCGATCCGTCCTTGACGATCTCGGCCGCCTGCTGCAGGGTGATGCGTTTGCCACTGCTCATGTGTTCCTCCTTTCGGTTCAGGCCGAAAGGGACCGGAGAATCTCGCGGGCGATGATCACTCGCTGGATTTCGCTGGTCCCCTCGTAGATGGTGGTGATGCGGGCATCGCGGGCGTAGCGTTCAATGGGGAAATCCTTGGTGTAGCCATAACCGCCCAGGATCTGCAGAGCATTGTAGCAGGCCCGGTTGGCGCTCTCGGTGGCGTACATCTTGGCCATGGAGGCTTCCTTGGCAAAGGGGCGGCCCTGTTCCTTGCGGAAGGCGGCGTTCATCAGCAGCAGGCGGGCGGCCTCCAGCTCGGTGCTGGAATCGGCGATCATCCACTGAATTGCCTGGAAGTTGCTGATCTTCTGGTTGAACTGTACTCGCTCGCTGGCGTAGCGAACGGCATGGTCCATGGCGGCCAGACCAATGCCCAGGCCCAACGATCCGATGCCGATGCGGCCGCCGGCCAGTTCGGCCACGGCGATGCGGAAACCGTCGTTGGGCTTGCCCATCATGGCCGAGGCCGGGATGCGGCAGTTGTCAAAGACCAGTTCGTTGGTGGCTGAGGCATGCTGGCCCATTTTTTTCTCTTCCTTGCCAATGGCAAGCCCGGGCGTTCCGGCCTCGACCAGGAAGCAGCTGATGCCCTTGCCCTTGGGCGCCTCCTTGTCGGTCACGGCCCAGACCACGAACACCCCGGCATAGGGGGCGCTGGTGATGAAGATTTTCGATCCATTGAGCACATAGCTGTCGCCGTCTCTGGTCGCGGTAGTCCCCATGCCCGAGGGGTCCGAGCCAGCGCAGTTCTCGGTGAGGGCGAAGCTGCCGGCGGCATACTCGCCCGAGCAGATTTTTGGGATGTACGTTCGCTTCTGCTCTTCCGTGCCAATGGCCTGGATGACCTCGCAGACCATGTTGTTGACCGAAACCGTGACCGCCGTGGAGGCGCAGGCCCGGGCAATCTCGGTCATGGCCACGCTGAAGGCAACCACGCCAGTCTCGGATCCGCCGTACTCCTCGCGCACATTGAGCCCCATGAAACCGAGCTCGGCCAGTTTCTTCAGGTTGGCGAGCAGAGTGGGGCGGTCCTTTTCCGCATCGAGTTTTGCCGCCACTGGTTCGAGTTCCGCCCGGGCAAAGTCGCGGGCCGTTTCCTGAATCAGTTTCTGTTCTTCGCTTAAATCCAAATTCATGCCAATCTCCTTCTCCTCATTTCACGGGTCTTGTTGCCATCGTTTTGGCCCGGCCGGTGTGCCATCATGGGCAGGCCATCAGTGTTCATGCACGTAAAAAGGCCATTTGTGAAAGAACCACTCATTCCACAGCAGGGGGATGATCCACCAGAAGTTCCAGATCAGCGACTCGCCGTGGGAAAACCGCTCCGCCAGTTCGGTCATGTGGTGATTGCCCAGGGCCCAGTGGCCAAAATTGGCGTAGTAGAAGATCCAGTACAGGATCGCGGCGAAAACCATGACGCCGACGGTGCGGAAGAAGAAGGCGCCCCAACTGTCGAGATTGGCGCCCGGCGCTGCATCATCGAAATAATGGTGCCAGATGAGAAAGGGGATGAGGGTGAAGCCAGCGATCTCGGCCGAATGAATCCACAGGAAACGCTGCACCTCCGAGGCGCCCTTGGCTGCCTCGAGATGATGGAAGGTTTCGGCCGGGACCCAGAGTGGAATCAGGTTTCGGCAGAGCAGGGCAATGGCGTAGGCGGCAATGAAGGAGATGGCTGTGGAGAGGAGACCCTTCCAGGGCTGGGGCAGGGTGATGACGCTCCAGGGCTTCATCCGCCAGACATTGGGGGTCATGAACAGGATGACGATGGCCCATTCCCACCAGCCGAATACATAGTGGACATGCTGGGTGCCGCCAACACCGCCCCACCAGGGGGGATTGAGGGCCGCTCCGGGAAAGAGCAGGCCGAAAAAAGGCGCGATCAGCATTGCATAGCAGAAGAGGGTCACGGTGGAGGCCCAGCCGATCTCGGCCAATCCCCGGTTCGGCTGCTGCAGGTCAGAGGGCATGACCGGCCATTTGCCAAAAAAGATGGTGAAAACCGGATAGGTGTAAAAGCCGATGAGCACGAAGCCGACCACCGCCACCTGGGCCATTTTGCCGGTGGCGCCGGCGGCCGCCACCTTGGGAAGCTTGCCGGCAAGATTCGCTGCTTCCAACCCGTAATAACTGAGAAAATTGAAGCCAACCCCGAGCACGCGATAGAACAGCACATCAATCACAAACCAGACGATGACCAGGTTGGCAATGGTGAGGATGACGCCGCGAAGCGGCTGGCCGATATTCTGGAAAGGCCAGTCGCCGAGAAACATGTGTTGCCAGAGGCCGACGAGGATCATCATGGCCAGGTACATGACAAAGGGGTAGGGGAACCACCCGACGGGGCCGCGTGGATCACTGAAAATGAACCAAGTAATCCAGGCGATGACGAGAAAAGCGACGAACGAAACAATGCCGGTGAGGGGCTGGCCCCACCGTGGTTTGAGTGCGCCTGCTGCCATACAGTGTTCCTCCTTGCGTTGAATGGATGTGTGTTCTTCCCTCTGCAATCCCACGGGCAATGCGACGTGTGTGCATCATCCCCGCGACCTGCCAGCTTCCTCCTTGTGTGGTTGAATGGATATGTGCAGACTGCGCCGGCCGGAATTTCCCGGCCGACACAGTCCCGTTTCCGTCAGCGTTTGACGATCATGGCCACGGCCTCGCCGCCGCCCAGGCAGAGTGAAACCAATCCACGTTTTTTGTCCTGGCGGATCATCTCGTGCAGCAGGGTCACTAACAGCCGGCAGCCGCTGGCGCCGATGGGATGCCCCAGGGCAACGCTGCCGCCGTTGACGTTGACCTTGGCCGGATCAAGTTCCAGCGTCTTGAGCGCAGCCACGGTGGAGCCGCTGAAGGCCTCGTTGATCTCGTAGAGGTCAATGTCGTCGCGGGAGATTCCTTCCTTGGCCAGACACTTGGGCACGGCCCAGATCGGCGCCACCAGCACGTACTTCATGTCAATGCCATAGGAGGCCTGGGCGCCAATGGTGGCCATGATGGTACACCCTAATGATTCGGCCTTTTCCCGGCTCATGACCACCACTGCGGCGGCGCCGTCGCTGATGATCGAGGCGTTGCCGGCGGTGGTGACGCCCTCTTTCTTGAAGGCTGGCTTCATCGTCGCCAGTTGCTCGTAGCTGGTCGGCTGCGGGCATTCATCCTGCTGGAACACCTTGGGTGCACCTTTACGTTGGGGAATCTCCACCGGCACGATCTCCAACTCGAACCGGCCTGCGTCCTGGGCCGCCAGCGTGCGGCGATAGGATTCGGCGGCGTAGCGGTCCTGATCTTCCCGGGTCACCTGGTACCGTTCGGAACACAATTCGTTGGAGATGCCCATGTGAAAGTCGTTGACCTGGTCCCAGAGACCGTCGTGGAGCATGTGGTCAAAGAGAACGTCATTGCCCATGCGGACGCCAAAACGCGCTTTTTTCAGGAAATAGGGGGCCATGCTCATGTTTTCCATGCCGCCGGCCACCACCACCTCGGCGTCGCCGCACTGCACTGCCTGGGCGGCGAGCATGACCGCCTTCAGGCCGGAGCCGCAGACCTTATTGACGGTCAGGGCCTCGACCTCCCAGGGCAGGCCGGCCTGCACCACCGCCTGCTTGGCCGGGTTCTGACCATAGCCGCAGGGCAGGACCATGCCCATGATCACCTCATTGACTTCCTCGGCCGGTATCCCGGCGCGGAGGATGGCCTCCTTGATGGCAATCGCGCCCAGGGCGGTGGCGCCAATAGAGGCCAGGGCGCCGTTGAAACCGCCGAGCGGGGTCCGTACTGCGCTGACAATCACTGCTTCTCGCATGGTGTTCTCCTTGTTCCGATGATCCTGTCGTGCCTGCTGAAGGGGTGGAAAAGTCGGGCCACAATGGTGGGCCAGGCTCCTTGTCACCAGCAATTTGTCATATTGGATTTCAAGGCATTGTGAAACACTTTTGTTCGTAGATTTTCATTTTGGTGTATCGTTGGAGCGGTATTTTTCTGCTACCCTTTACCATTAAAGATCAGCGGGAGAGATCACTGCCAGCAGCTAGGGAAGCAGGACAAATAGATACATGCGGATCACCGTGTCAGGGAGTTCAAAAGGCGGGGCATACAGTGGTGGTGACCAGCGACTTTGCTGCAGAGAATACCTGCCGTTTGGGACGAGACTGTCTTGTGAGTCGACAGGGGGGCAATCCGGAGGACTGGGAAAAGGCTGATGGACGTAGTTTGCTGCGGGGCAAGGCGGGGGCGCTTGCTTCCTGCCGGTTCAACAGGGGCCTGCGCCTCTCTCTCCCCGCCCTGCCTGAAGGCTGGCAAGCTTTCAGGGAGAGGGGACGCGGCTGCCCCTCCCGGTTCTCACCCGGAGGAGTTGACAACAGGATTGCTAGAGGCGTACCCTTGGCCGCGACGGGCGTTGTTTCGCAGGGACAGATTGCTCAATCCCGGTCTGGGTGCCCTGCCGCGAATCATTGGCCACATCCTCCGGTTCCCGTCCCAGCAGGTCGGCGCAGTGAAAGAACACATACCAGTCGCCGCGCATCTGCAGACCTGCCGGTCTGGCAGCCTGCGCCGGATTATGAGCAGGCAGGCAAGAGTGAATGTATTTCCCGGCCTTGACAGCCAGGTGAGTCGCGCTGATCGAAGCAATCAGGCCAACAAAGAGCAGTCCGGGTTCCATGATAACCTCCACAAGGCATGGATGGACAAGGAGTTTGTCAGAGCGGGGGTGTCTTTCCCCAGCCCTGGCGCGCAATTTCAGGTTCTCTTTACCACCAGGGTCGGCAACGCCGACAACGAGGCAACGCGCTCGACTACGCTGCCCATGAGGATGTCGCCGAGCGCGGTCCGGCCGTAGGTGCCAAGCACTATCAGATCGATCTGTTTTTCCTCGCTGTATTTAACGATGGTGGCATAGGGAGAGCCTTCGCGAATCTCGGTCACCACCCGCACTCCCAACCGCTCGCCCTGACCGGCCAGGGTTTGGAGTGGCGTGAAGCTTTTCTTTTCCGCCTCTTTGATCACTCCGTAGAGCATGGTGCGTTCCAGGGGGATGTCGAGCACGGTCAGGGCATGCACCTCGCCGCCGAAGACTGCGGCCAGATCCAGGGCCCGCTGCCCTGCCGCCATGCTGTAGCGTGAGCCGTCTATGCCCACCAGGATGCGGGTGAAATTGACCTCCGAGTGTTCCGGGATCATGAGCACGTCGCAGGGACTGTAGCCGATGACGCTGGCTGCGGTCCTGCCGAGGAGCACCCGCGCGATCAGGGAACGCTTCGGATAGCCGATGAGCACCAGGCCGGCGTGCTCTTGCTCGGCCACCCGCACGATCTCCTCCACCGGATCGCCGACCGTGTGGATCGTCTCCAGAGTCAGCCCCTTATCGGCTGCGGCTTGCTTCATCTGCTCCAGGCAGCGGGTGAAGGGTTCGCTCAGCTGGGCATCGGCATTGGCGATCTTCCACCGGTGCATGTTTCCTTCATACCGGGGCGTCACCGAGACGGCGAGCAACCGCGCCTTGAGGAACTGGGTCAGGCGAAGGGCTTCGCGAAAGGCAACCTGGCTGGCGCTGCCAGGATCAACGGCAACCAGGATGGTGGCGATAGCAGTTGGCATGCGAGTCTCCTCGTGGCAGGTCAGGCATTCATGGAGGCCAGCTTTTCAAGCCGTCTGGCCTTGAACAGACTGGAGAGGATGATCGTCGCCCCGACCAGGAGGGCCAGGCACATGATGGCAAAACTGGTCTTGGTCATCAGGCCGACGATGGCATCGTTGACGTTGATCAGCCGTAGCTCGTTGAGGTACTTGGGCAGGGCAAAGAAGCGGCTGACCGCGACGATCAGCATGATCGTGGCCATGACATACTTGATCATGTACTCCTTGACGTAGGTGGTGCCGATGGCGCCCAACTGTACGCCAAACAGTGATCCGGCCAGGATGAGCATCACCAGGCGGATATCGACCATGCCGTAGTAGGCCCAGATCAGGGTCCCGCCCAGGCCCATGACAAAGGCGATGACCAGTTCGGTGGCCGAGGCGACAATGCTGGTGGCGCCGATAATGTACATCAAGCCCGGGACGCCGATGAACCCGCCCACGGCGATGGTGGCCGCGAGCATGCCCGTGGCGATGGCGACCGGCACCAGGAACCACATGCTGATGCGCAGGTTGGCGGTCTTGAAGCTGAGCATGGGCCAGAGCTCGATCTGCTGCAGCCGTTTCGCAAGCGAGGTGACGCTCTCGGCTTCGGAGCCGGAACGCTTCATCTTGACGGCGTCGCGCATGACAAACGAACCGACAATCACCAGTACGAGCACGAAGATGAGGCTGACGTAGAGATTGGACCCGGCCTGCCCCCACTTGTCGAGGATGTGTTTCTGGATCATGATGCCGACCTGGACCCCGATCTCGGCAAAGACGCCCATGATCAACCCCAGCTTGATGTCGACCTGGCCGTACCGGTACCGCTTGATCGCCCCGACCAAAGCCTTGGGGAATTTGTGGCACATGTTGCTGGCCACGGCCACGGTGCCGGGCACGCCCAGGCTCATCATGCCAGGGGTGAGAACAAAGGCGCCGCCGCTGCCGATGAAGCCGCTGACCAGCCCGCCGATGAAGCCGACCAGAAAGAGGAAGATGATGCTGTACGCGTTGAGGTCGATAAACTGGATCACTTCATTCACTGGCCCGTGCATTGTTCGCTCCTTGGTAACTAGTGGGCATTATATCCCATCTTTTGGATCGGGGCGGCCGAACCAGTCGGCCGCTGGTCGTCTCAGGCGTTGAGATGGAGGCGCGGTCTGGTGTCCGGCCGCGGCGCAACCACGGCCTCGCCAACGGCCGCCTCAGGAGCAGTGCGCTTGACCGCAACCTTCTTGGAAGCTTCAATACCGAGTGCTGACCAGAAGGCGCTGGTGAAGTTGCCATGGAAATACGACACCGCGAAGACCGTGGCCACCGGCAGGACGGCATAGAGCCCGCCTTTGCTGAAATAGGTCATGACCACATCCTGATAGGCGAAGACAGAGGCATACAGCCCGGATGTCAGGGCGCCGAAGAGCAGACAATGGTTAAGATGCCGTTTTTTGCTGAGGGTGGTCATGGCGAACGCTCCTTTCTTTGTTGTATGATTGATAAAGGTCCGGATAAAGAGACCCTGCTGACCGCTGATGACTGGAAACACCGGCACCGGCGACTGCCTGAGAATTTCTTCCAGGCGAACGCCCTTGTCGATGACCACGAATTCGATCCGCTTTTTTGCCCGGCACAACCGGCCGACAATGGCGGCGATCTTTCCGGTCTCGTCCTGGTGCTCGACCGCAACTCCCATTCTCCCGGCCTTCTCCCTGAACAGGGCCGCGCTCTCCCGCATGGCTGCGGCAAACAGCAGAGCCCGCCGTTCGCGGTTGAACAGAGGCATGGTATCGACATGCACGGCCAGGATGCCGTATCCCAGGCGGTGGGCAACGTTGAGCGCATATTCCATCACATGATCCGACATGTGACCGTTGCGGGTTACGGCCATGATCCATTGCCGCTCCGGCCGCGGCGTGCAGGCAGTGCCGTCGTCGGTCGTCAAGCAATGTTCGCTTGGGGCAAGGTGGAGAGAAGGGTGCTCGTCGTTCATGGCTCGGCTCGGTGATTGCCTGGGGGGTATGTTCCTGCCCACCAAGATATCAAAGATCGTGCCAGGCGGTTGTTTGCCCATAACTCATTGATTTATCATGTTCTATTGATTTTCCTTCGGCTGGGCCCGCCATCCGCGACCGCGCACTGAGTTGCAAAAAGAAACGCGACCCAACGGCAAACACGGGTTTTCGGCCGTTTTTCGTGTTGCAAAGTGCAACAAGCAAAAGGCCTTGTGTTGCAAGGGGTTCCAGGTCGAGGTGGTTTTGGAGGGGCAATATTGGCAACAGCTGGGCAGGATGTTGGTTGGGCAATGCAACAGGAACCGATCCGGGGCAACCGCTCTCAACCGCGCAGGCAACTGGCTCGGCGAGGGGAACGTTCCAGCAGCGGAGCTTGGCCAACGGCAGGTGTTGGCGGCACTGTTTTTGCAAAACTTTTTGATTGAGAGGAGGGGCATTCCTCCCTGCATCAAGGCAGAACAGGAGAACCCATGTTTTTCAAGAAACGAGTCGATCCCATACTGGAGCAGCCATCAGCCCGCGAAGTCGCGCCTTCACCCCTGGACAGCCTTCGCGCCCGAATTGCCGAGGCGCAGTTGCCCCATCATGTGCAGGAGGCCCTGACCGCCGAATTCGGCAAGCTGGAAAAAACCGATGCCGCCTTGGCCGAGTATTCGCTGGGGCTCAACTACATCGAGCTGGTGCTTTCCCTGCCGTGGAACAAATCCAGCCAATGCAAGCTGGACCTGGTCCGGGCGCAGTCGGTGCTCGATACCCGCCACCACGGACTGGTGCGGGTCAAACAGCGGATATTCGAGTTTCTGGCAGCAAAAACGTTATGCAGCAAGGCGAAACAGACCATCCTCATCGTCGATGACGAGGAGATCGCCCGTGCCAACATGAAGCATGTGCTCGTCAAGGAGGGGTACATCTGCCATGACGCCGGCAACGGCGCCGAGGCGCTCGAAGTGATGGCGCGGGAAGAGATCGACCTGGTGGTCACGGATCTGAAGATGGAGCGCATGGACGGCCTGGAACTGCTCGAGCAGATCAACCGCACCGCGCCGGAGATCCCGGTGATCATGGTTACTGGCTTTGCCACGGTCAGTTCGGCGGTGGACGCCCTCAAGAAGGGGGCGGCGCATTATCTGGGCAAGCCGGTCAACCTGGAGGAACTGCGCCAAACCGTCAAGGAGGTGCTGGACAAGAAGCTCTTCGTGCAGATGGGCAAGGGGCCGATCCTCTGTTTCACCGGCCCTCCGGGGACAGGGAAGACCTCGGTCGGCAAGGCCATCGCCGAGGCGCTGCAGCGCCGTTTCATCCGCCTTTCCCTCTCCGGGCTGCGCGACGAGGCCGAACTGCGCGGCCATCGGCGCACCTATGTCGGGGCGCTGCCCGGGCGCATCATCAACGAATTGAAGCGGGTGGAGGTCAACAATCCGGTGTTCATGCTCGATGAGATCGACAAGATCGGCCAGGATTTTCGCGGCGATCCCGCCTCGGTCCTACTCGAGGTGCTCGACCCCGAACAGAACGTGCATTTCACCGATCATTACCTGGAGTTGCCGTTTGATCTCTCCCGGGTCATGTTCATCGCCACGGCCAACGACCTGTCCAAACTCCCCGGCCCGCTCCTGGACCGCATGGAGTGCATCGAGTTTTCCGGCTACACCGAACGGGAAAAACTGGTCATTGCCCAGCAGCACATCCTGCCCCGGCAACTCAAGGATGCCGGCCTGTCCAAGGCCTCGGTCCGGTTTACCGAAGAGGCGCTGTCGCGGGTGATCAATGACTACACCAGGGAATCCGGCCTGCGCAATCTGGAGCGGCAGGTCGCCGATGTGTGCCGCAAGCTGGCCATGCTCTGTCTGCGATCGGGCAGCCAGGACGAGCAGGTGCTGATCGACGCCCCGCTGGTGACCAAACTGCTCGGGCCGCGCAAGTATTATCGGGAGGCCGCCGAGGCCCAGCCGCAGCTGGGTGTGGCCACGGGCATGGTCTGGGCCGAGACGGGAGGCGAGATCATCAGCGTCGAGGCGGCGCTCATGCCTGGAACCGGTTCTTTGCTGCTGACGGGTTCCCTGGGCGAGGTGCTGCGGGAATCGGCACAGACAGCACTCAGCTTCATCCGCAGTCAGACCAAACGATTTGGCGTGGCCGATGATTTTTTTAAAAATACTGACGTGCACATCCATTTCCCCTCCGGTTCCATCCCCAAGGACGGCCCCTCGGCGGGGATAACTATTTTCGCAGCCCTGCTGTCGCTGCTCACCTGTCGGCCGGCGCGGCAGGACGTGGCTCTGACCGGGGAAATGACTCTGACCGGACGCATCCTGCCGGTCAGCGGCATCCGGGAAAAAGTGCTGGCCGCGAAACGGGCCGGGGTTCACCTGGTGCTCCTGCCCAGCGCCAATCGGGAGGAGATCGAGGTCCTGGAGGCGGATGTGGTCGAAGGGGTGCGGGTGCAGATGGTGGCGCAGGCCGAGGAGGTCATCGAGCCTCTGTTCACGCTCCAGACCTTCATCCTGGCAAAATAAGGGCAGAGAGCGCCAGACGGAAAATTTCGTGGCTGGCAGAGGGGAAGGATTCAGGCGTCCGGATGCTCGAGGCCGTAGCGTTTGATCTTGCGCCAGAGAGAGACCCGATCAATGCCGAGAATCTTCACGGCCGCTGAACGGTTGCCCTCGACCTCGTCGAGCACCTCGAGGATGTACTGCTTCTCGTGTTCTTCCAGGGTGGGCCAGTCTTCGCGTTGATCGCGGACCGGCATGCCCTCGCTGTCGCCGAATACGCCGGCCAGGTGGCCCAGTTCGATGCGGTCGCCGTCGCAAGTGATCAGCATTCGCTGGGCGATGTTCTCCAACTCCCTGATATTTCCTGGATAGTCGTAGAGCATTAGCCGTCGTTCAGCCTCTGGAGACAGACGGGGAACCGTCCTTCCCGGACGGACATGTTTGGCCAGGAAATAGCGGGCGAGCAGGGGGATGTCCTCCTTCCGTTCCGCCAGGGACGGCACGCCGATGGTGAGAACGTCCAGCCGGTAATAGAGGTCGGAGCGGAAGGTTCCGGCCTCGGTCTCGCGTTTGAGATCCTTGTTGGTGGCCGCCAGCACCCGGAAGTCCACCGCGATCTCGCTGGCGCCGCCAACCCGCCGGATGGTGCGTTCCTGGAGCACCCGCAGCAGCTTCACCTGCATGGAAAGGGGCAGTTCGCCGACCTCGTCGAAAAACACCGTGCCGCCCTCGGCCATCTCCAACAGTCCCTTCTTGGACTTGCTGGCCCCGGTGAAGGCGCCCCGTTCGTAGCCGAAGAGTTCGCTGGTGATTAATTCTTCGGTGAATACGCCGCAATTGAAGGCCACGAAACGCTTGCCGGCGCGCGGGCTGAGTTCGTGAATGGTGCGTGCCACCAGTTCCTTGCCCGTGCCCGTTTCCCCCTGGATAAGAACGTTGCAATCCAGCTGCGACACCTGGTTGATGGTCTCGCGCAACGACTGGATCTTGCCGCTTTGGCCGACAATCCGCTGCGTCCCCCGGTTGGCGTCCATCTGTTCGCGCAAGGTCTGCAGTTCTTTGCGCAGCTGGTTTTTCTCCAGCGCCTTTTCGATGACGGCCCGCAGTTCGCCCAACTTGTACGGTTTGGCCAGGTAATGATAGGCACCTTGGCGCATGGCCTCGACTGCGGTGTCGACGCTGGCGTGCCCGGTAATGACGATCACCTCGATGGCCGGCCACAGCCCCCTGGCCTCGACCAGCACGTCCATGCCGTCCTTGCCCGGCATGCACAGGTCGGTGAGGACCAGATCCATCTCTTCGCGGCGCAACAGGTCGATGGCCTGTTGCCCGTCCGCCGCGACCCGGACCGTGTGACCGTCTTTACCGACGATGTGGGCCAGGTTGTCGCGGGCGATGGGTTCATCGTCCACCACCAGGATTTTTCCGTTGTTCATGCCGCGTGCTTTCGAGGGGGTTGGTCACCGGGGACGGGGAGGCGAATGAAGAACGATGTACCTCGGCCGGGCCTGCTTTGCACGGTAATAGTGCCGCTATGTTGCTGGATTATACCGTAGACCACGGAAAGTCCGAGACCGGTTCCCACACCCACCTCCTTGGTGGTGAAGAACGGATCGAAGATCTTGGCCTGCTGCTTTTCCGGGATGCCCTTGCCGGTATCCCGGATCTCGATAACCACTTCGCGGGCGGCGGCGTCGATGGCGGCGGCCAGGGTGATCTGGCCTTGCCGTTCGATGGCCTGGGTCGCGTTGATGATCATGTTGATGAAGACTTCCTGCATGCGCTGCACGTCCATGGGAATGACCAGGTCGTCGGCAATGTTTATGGTGACGGCGATGTCGGGTGGAATCTGGCTCCTGGCCAGCAGGATAGATTTTTGGACCACATCGGCCAGGGAGGCCTCCCGCGGCGAGAAGTCCTGGGTGCGCGCAAACTCGAGCAGACTTTTGACCACGTCCCGGGCCCGCAGCGTCTCCTGGTCGATGTTGTGCAGCATCCGCCGGTGCAGCGCCGCGTCCCCGGAGTCGAACTCGTCGAGGGCGATCTGGCAGGAGGTGGAGATGTTGTTGAGGGGGTTGTTCAGCTGATGGGCCACGCCGGCGGTCAGGGTTCCCAGGGAGGAGAGCTTTTCCGCCTGGATGAGCTGGTCTTGGCGTCGCTCCAGTTCGGAAACCATGATGTTGAAGGCCTCCATGACCTGCTGGATCTCGTCCTTGGTGTTGATGACCTCAATTCTAACGAACCGGCCCCGAGCAATGGATTCGGCCGCACGCTTGATGGAGGTGAGCGGCTTGAACACCAGGTAGATCATGATGATCGAAAGCGCGATGCCGATCAGAACGGCAATGGATGACCAGGAGATCAGCTGTTCCCTGAGCAGGGCGATCATGGCGTGAATCTGCCGTTTTTCGAAGGTGACCACTTCGTCGCTGATTTCGGAGATGATCTTGCCATAATTACGTATATCGGTAACGATGGCGTCGTGTTCGTTCCGGTTGTCCATCTGAAAGAGTTCGTTGATCTTACCCCTGTATGCGGCGAGATCCTTCTCGAGTTGCTTTAATTTCTCGTTAACGAGAAGGCTCTTGTCGCTACTGGTAATTTTATTGCAGATCTCGATGGTGGCATCGATGGTCCTGATATTTTCGGTGAGAAAATCGGCGTTGCCATAGAGAAAGTAATTTTTCTCCAGCCGCCTGGTTTCCAGGATATTGTTGTGGATGTGGTAGGAAAACTCCAGTATCTCGATTTTTTTCTCCGTGGTCACCAGATCGTCGTAGGAAACATAGGCCATGACAAAAACCGAAGTGACATAAAAAATGAGCAGGACGGCGATCTTGGTAATGATGCCAAAATTGAATCGCTTAGCCATGGCCTCTCGCTTCCCGTTCCAGATGTTTGTATGATACTGCCCTGTCTGATCGTTTTCACATGCTTCCAGATCAAAAATCGCCCCCTGGTTTCCGCTCGCAGGTTGCCAGGGAATATTTTGCAGCATGCGTGCCTGATTTCACTTTTACTGTTGTGAACAATGGAAACAAGGCAAATGATGTTTTCGTTTGACAACCTGCGTGCCTGCAAGATCTGCCCCAGGCAGTGCGGCGTGGACCGATTCGCCAGCGCTGCCGGCTATTGCCGCACCGACGCTGGTATGAACGTTGCCGCCGTTACCCTGCATCGGGGCGAGGAACCGGCTGTCAGCGGCGTACGCGGCATCTGCAATGTCTTCTTCGGCCACTGCAATCTGCGCTGCCGCTTCTGCCAGAATGGGCAGATCTCCCGCAACGAAACCGTCATCAAAGGGGCAAACCAGACGCTTGCGGAGGTGGTGGCGGCGATCGGCCGCATCCTTGCAACCGGCGTCGATCGGCTGGGCTTTGTCTCGCCGTCGCACTTGACGCCGCAGATGGCGGCCATCATTGGGGCGGTCAGGGACCTTGGTCATCGACCGGTGATCGTTTATAATACCAACGGCTATGACCGGGTGGAATGCCTGCGGGAATTGGACGAACTTGTGGACATATACCTGCCGGACTTCAAGTATGCAGACCCGCAGCTCGCGGCCCGGCTGTCCGGCGCGGCCGACTATCCCGAGGTGGCGATGGCGGCGATAGCCGAAATGTATCGGCAGCGGGGCAATGTACTTCATCAGGACGAGCACGGCCTGGCCGAGCGTGGCCTGATTGTCCGCCATCTGGTGCTGCCAGGCGCGGTGGACAACAGTATTCAAACGCTGCGACTGCTGGCTGGGCGGCTGTCCAACCGCATCACCCTATCGCTGATGGCCCAGTACAACCCCACCCCGGCCGTGGCAGGCATGCCGCCCCTGAATCGGCGGCTGTTGCCGGAGGAATACGCGCAAGTAGTCGCGGAGATGGAACGGCTTGGTTTTGCCAACGGCTGGGTGCAGGAACTGGACAGTTCCAGCTGCTTCAACCCGGATT